>CALWYQ010000132.1 GCA_944385815.1 uncultured Oscillospiraceae bacterium
AAGACCATCCAAAAGTCGCTCGAAAGCTACAGGGTAGCGCCGAAGCTGAAGGCGCAGCTGAGGGAGATCAGGGGGCGGCTCACGTGAAGTTCCTTGTTTTTGACACCGAGACCCCGAACTGCCGCAATGACAGGATCAGCCAGATCGGCCTTTGCGTCGTGGAAAACGGCCGCGCCGGAGAGCCGGAGAGCTACCTTGTGGACCCGGAGTGTGACTTTGACGCATTCAATGTTATGTTAACTGGAATCACGCCGGAAATGTGCGCGCAGGAGCCATGCTTCGCCGCTTTGTGGACAAAACGGCTCAAAAAGCTTTTCAGCGGCGTTACACTTGTGGCGCATAACGCGCCCTTTGATATGGCCGTGCTGGCCAAATGCCTTGCGGCCTACGGCATTGAGTGGCAGGAGAGGGCGGCGTATGTTGACACTGTTCAGCTCGCCCGCCGCGCCTTCCCGGCGCTTCCGAACCATAAGCTCGACACGCTTGCCGCGCACCTCGGGCTTGAGCTGCGGCACCACGACGCCGGCAGCGACGCCCTCGCCTGCGCCGCCGTGCTGTTGGAGAGTGAAAGGCGCGGGCTCGAGATAGGGCGCTTCGTGCGTACATATGATTTTGCAAGCCGCAGGACGCTGAAGGAGGCGGCGCGATGAGCGAGGCCCCGCTGAGGGAGGGGACGCCGGAATATTCAATGCTTATTCCGGCCTACTGCCGCGCCCGCTGCGCCCTTGAGTATCCGTACCTCGGCGTCGGAAGCGCGGACGCAGGGCTGCTGCGCTCGATCCGGGCCGATTTTTCGGCGGCGCGCAGGGCGGACTGTACGCTCTACGCCCTCCGCGAAAGGCTTGTTTTAAAATCCGCCGGGCGCTATCTAATGACACACCCAAAGGCCGCGCTTGTGGATATAGGCTGCGGCCTTTCAACAACGCTGCGGGAGCTTGAGACAGAGGGCTGCCGATATTATGTAGACCTGCCTGAGGCTATACGCCTCAGAAACAGGCTGATACCGATAGCTGACAACGAGCGCTGCATAAGCCTCGACGTCCGGGAGCGCGAGATAGACGGCATCCCGGCCGGGGACGGCGTCTTTTTTGTAATGGCGGGACTCCTGTGCCATTTGTGGGCGGACGAGGCCGCGGCGCTGCTCCGGGGCCTTGCGCGCCGCTACCCGGGCGCGGGGATGGCGTTCGACGGGGTCAGATTCAAGGGAAAGCTCCGCTCCTCGCTGCCGAGGGAGCAAAGGCTGCTGGAAATTACCGGCCTCGGCGGCGTCAAAAGGGTGACGGGCCTGCCGGAGGAATTCGGGAGGCTCCCCGCACAGAAACGTTTAAAGCTGTCGCTGCTGCTCAAAAGCGGGCAGCTGAGATTTTACGAGGTGGTATAAAATGTTCAGAGAAATGCGCAGAAAAGGTCAGCAGCTTTCGGAAGAAGCGGCGTATGACATACTTAGATCCGGCTCCCACGGCGTCCTGGCGCTCAGCGGCGACGAGGGCTGGCCCTACGCCGTGCCGTTGAGCTATGCTCTCGACGGCAGCAGCGTCTACTTCCACTGCGCGCGTGAGGGCCATAAAATCGACGCGGTAAGGAAGGACGGCCGCGGCTGCCTGTGCGTGGTCGCGCGCGACGATGTGTTGCCGGAGGAGTTCACAACAAGGTACGTGAGCGCGGTCGCCTTTGGAGAGATAGAGGAGCTGAGAGACGAGGAGGAGAAGCTCTCGGCCCTCCGGCTGCTCTGCGCAAAATACTGCCCGGACGCCGGGCAGGGCGCGGTCGAGGCGGAGATCGAGCGCGACCGGCCGGGCGTCAGCATCCTCAAGATGAGGATACTGCACCTGACCGCCAAGGCGGAGCGCAAAACTGCGCGGCAGATGAAATAACAAAAGCCCCCATTTCGGGGGCTTTTGTTATTCGAGGCTGGGCAGCTGCGGATAGTCGTCCGTGTCCGTGTAGTGCCACCACTCGCCGTAGTAGCCCCGGAAGCCGGCGGCCTGCATGAGCTGCTCGAGATAGAGCGCGTGTTCGGCCGCGTCCGCGCTGACGTCTGAGTAGTCGCGGTCGGCAAGGGGGCTGAATTCGTCAAAGTCCGAGGGCATTTCGTAGGGCTGCCTGTCGTTACGTATAATTGTTATGTCAACCGTATTTCCGCGGCTGTGCGAGCTCAGGCCGTTGACGGGATCTGAGACGTAGCGCGGGTCCGGGAAGGCGTCCCAAAGCGCCTGCTGGGCGGAGAGAGGGCGGTATCCGTCCCATATGCAGAGCGACAAGCCCTGCGCCCTGAGCTCATCCTGAACCGCAGCTAACTTTTCCGCCGTGGAGCGCCTGAGATATACGGCAGCGTCGGAATATATAACCCGGCCGGTGAAATTGTTCTCCCCCGCATACCTTACGTCTAAAGCTATGTCTGGTATTATGTCAACAACGTTGACCATGTCCCCGGGCTCCGGCTCCGGTGTGGGCTCAGGTGTCGGCTCGGGCGTTGGCTCGGGCGTTGGCTCCGGCGTTGAAGCAGATATGTATTCCGGTTCGGGCAGGGGAGCGGGCTGCGGCGCTCCGCAGCCGGACAGCAGCAGCGCTGCCGCAAGGAGGGCAAATATCCGCCTGTTCATCGCGTTACCTCACCACGTCTACGTATTCTATGCCGTAGGCCGCCATCAATTCGGCCTGACGGGCGCTTATCAGCTCGCCCATGACGGCTATGGGTACGGCGGGAGGGCAGGTGACTGCGGCCGTAGCCATTACCCGGCCAACCGCTTCGGCGGCGCGCACGCGCTCGCGCGGCGAGAGCAGCGCCTCGCGCGGGGTGAGCGCCATCCTGCCCGGGGGCGGGAGGGTCAGCGGCCGCCGCGGGATGGGACGCCTCTGCGGCATCGCGCCGAGGATACGCTCAAACGCTTCCGGGCCGAGCAGCGGCGAAAACATCAGCACCAGCCAGTCGGGGTCGGCGTATTCGGGCTCGATGCCGCTCGCGCGCAGGCAGCGCGCGAGCCCGGCGCCCGTGAGGCCGTAGTCCGAGGCAGGTATCGCCAGCTTGAGCGGGTCGCCCGCGGGCTCGGGCAGGCCCAGCCCGCGCGCAAGCTGCGCCGCGCGCCGCGCCGTCTGCCTTATGAGCTCCGGGCCCTCGCCGTCCAGCCAGGCGGCGCACAGGTCAAGCGACTGCAAAATGAGGTACGAGGGGCTCGACGAGCCGAACACCGCCAGCGCCTGCCGCGCGGAGGCCTCATACGGCGCCATGGCACCGCGCGCCACGTGCAGGTACGCCCCGCCGGTCAGCACGGGCAGGGTCTTGTGCGCGGAATCGCAGCACATGTCCGCGCCCAGGTCGAGCGGATGCCGCGAAGGGGAGAGGAACTTCAAATATGCCCCGTGCGCGTTGTCGACAAGCAGGGGGACGCCGTGGGCATGGCAGACCCCGGCGAGCGCGGCCGTGTCCTGAGTTCCGCCGAGGTAGTCGGGCAAAGTTATGTAAACCGCGCAGGGCTTCTCGCCCGTGCTGAGCAGGCCTGAGAGAGCCTCCGGCCCGACCGGGCAGGAGCAGAGCGGCGATTCGCTGCCGGGCAGGAGCCAGTCCGGCTCGAGCCCGAGCAGGGCGCAGCCGTGCAGGAAGCTCTTGTGGGCGTTGCGCGCGGCTATGATGCGCCTGCCGGCGCCCTCGGGCCTGTGCGTATACGCGAGATAGAGCATCGCCTTGACGCACTGGCTGCTGCCGCCGGCGGAATAGAAGGTGTGCCGCGAGCCGTAGAGCGCCGACGTGTTGTTCTCGCTTTCGAGGATGACGCCGCCCGGGCAGGAGAGGTCGTCCGCGCCCTGCACCTCGGTGATGTCAAGGGCCTCGCAGCCGAGGCCGCCGTCCGTAAGGCCGCCGTGCCCCGGCATGTGCAGCCGGAGGGGGTCGGCGTCCCGGTAGAGCCCGGCGAAGCGCCGGATGGGCGTATTCATTCCCCCGCGTCCCCGGCCAGCATGGCCTGAAGCCATATGGCGCACTCGATGCGCTTTTTAAAGAGCTCGCAGCCGTACTCATATACGCCGTTCACGCTGCCTGAGGCGTGGTAGCTGTTCGCGGCGCAGCCGCCGGAGCAGTAGAGCCTTGCCCAGCAGCTCCGGCATTTTTCCCTCGAATAGGCGTTGCAGCTGCGGAATTCGTCCTGGATCTCCGGGTGCTTCACGCCGTTCCAGATATCGCCGAGGCTGAATCTTTCCTCGCCCACGAACTGATGGCAGGGGAAGAGCTCGCCCCAGGGCGTGACGGCCATATACTCGGTGCCGGAGCCGCAGCCGGAGATGCGCTTGTAGATGCAGGGGCCGTGCTTGAGGTCTATCATATAGTGGTAAAAGACAAGCGGGCGGCCCTCGCGCTCGCGCTTGAGCATCTCGCGGGCCAGGATCTCGTACTGCTCAAAGAGCACGGGGAGGTCATCCTCCGTGAGCGCGCAGGGGTCGTCCGGTGCGCAGACCACCGGCTCCATACTCAGCCGGGTGAAGCCGAGGTCGGCCATGTGGAAGAGGTCGCGGGTGAAATCCGTGTTGTAATGCGTGTAGGTGCCGCGCATGTAATACTCCCGGCCGCCGCGCTTTTGCACAAAGCGCTGGAAGTTCGGGACTATGCGCTCATAGCTGCCGTGCCCGGCGGCGTCCACGCGGAAGCGGTCGTTTACCTCCCGGCGGCCGTCGAGGGAGAGGACAACGTTGTTCATCTCACGGTTGCAGAAGTCCGTGACCTCGTCGTCGAGGAGGACGCCGTTCGTGGTGAGGGTAAAGCGGAAGCGCTTGCCGCACTCCGGCTCTATGCTGCGCGCGTAGGCGACAAGGCGCTTGACGGTGTCCCAGTTCATAAGCGGCTCGCCGCCGAAGAAGTCTACCTCGAGGTTGGTGCGGCTGCCGGAGTTGGCAACAAGGAAGTCGAGGGCCTGTTTGCCGACCTCATAGGACATGACGGCGCGCTCGCCGTGGTACTTGCCCTGGCTTGCGAAGCAGTAGGCGCAGTTGAGGTTGCAGGTGTGCGCGACGTGGAGGCAGAGGGCCTTTACCACGCCGGCGGCGCGGTTTTTGTACTCGCCGGCGAGCTCCTCATAGCTGTCCGGCGTGTAGAGCTGCCCGGCGGCGATGAGCGCGTCAACGTCGGCGATGCACTCGCGCAGCTCGGCCTCGTCCACGTCGGGGCGGCCGGAGTATTTTTCGAGCAGGGCGGAGATTATCTCCCCGTCGCCGTGCTCCGGGCGCAGGGCGATTACGTCGTAGGCGACGTCGTCCACAAGGTGGACCGCGCCCGAGCAGGTGTCCAGCACCACGCCCTGGCCGTCAAATTTATACTGATGAACCATAATTCCTCCCGTAAAAATACGTGCCGCGGCGAAACCGCGGCACGTTTTTGCTTTTTGGCTTCAGGCCTTCTTCTGCTGCTCGCAGGGCTGGTTGGCGACGCCGCAGCTGGTCTTGCAGGCGCTCTGGCAGGAGGTCTGGCACTCGCCGCAGCCGCCGTTGGAGGCGCTGGCGCAGAGGTTGCGGGTCTCGAGGGTCTTTATCCTTTTCATAACAAAACACTCCGTTTCTGAGGTATTAAGCCGCCCGTTGAGGGCAAGGGTATTTCTCCTATCAGGTTAATGCAAACTTGCGCTTTTGTCAAGAGCAAATACGCTTCGCGCCGGTAAGACAAAAATTTTTCGCCCGCGCGAAAAAAGGTATTGACAAACGGGAAAAGCTTTAGTATAATTCGTTTTGCCTTTTGGCGGCGTAGCTCAGTTGGCCAGAGCATTCGGTTCATACCCGAAGTGTCACCGGTTCGAATCCAGTCGCCGCTACCATATGGGGCGCCTATGGCGCCCCATAGCCATATACGGCCCGTTGGTCAAGTGGTTAAGACACCGCCCTTTCACGGCGGTAACATGGGTTCGAATCCCGTACGGGTCACCACTTGGAGGCTTAGCTCAGCAGGTTAGAGCGCCTGCTTCACACGCAGGAGGTCACTGGTTCGAGTCCAGCAGTCTCCACCAGAAAAACGTCCGCAAGCTGTTTTTGCCTGCGGACTTTTTCTCACTAAGGGTGTACATTTTAATGTAATGCCGCTGTTAAAGCCGTGAAAAAACGGCGCGGCTCAGCTGCGAATCGAAAAACATCTCAGTCGCGGGAGGGACTGTAAAGGATGCTGCCGGAAATCGAGAAGCTTG
>CALWYQ010000133.1 GCA_944385815.1 uncultured Oscillospiraceae bacterium
GCCATGATCCACAACAAGACCTTCGTAGCCCCCTCCCCCGTCACCAACCGCTGGAACCCGCGCATAAACTGCCGCGAGCTCACCACCGAGGAGGTAGACAGGATAATAGAGCAGTTCGGCGTCTCCGCCGTTATCGCGAAGAAGAGCGGCTTTGACGGCGTTGAGGTCCACGCCGTGCACGAGGGCTACCTCCTCGACTGCTTCGCCCTGAGCCTCTTCAACCAGCGCACCGACAAGTACGGCGGCGACCTGCGCGCCCGCCTGCTCTTCGCCACCGAGATAGTCAAGAAGATAAAGGCCTACTGCGGCAAGGACTTCCCCGTCATCCTCCGCTTCTCCCTCAAGAGCTTCATAAAGGGCATCCGCCAGGGCGCCCTGCCCGGCGAGGAATTCACCGAGCTGGGCCGCGACTATGAGGAGGGCCTCGAGGCCGCGAAAATCCTTGTAGAGGCCGGCTACGACGGCCTTGACGTGGACGCCGGCACCTATGACAGCTGGTACTGGGCCCACCCGCCCATGTACTTCAAGAAGGGCGTGTACATCCCCTTCGCCGAGGCCGTGAAGAAGGTCGTGGATGTGCCCGTCCTCGCCGCCGGCCGCATGGACAATGCGGACATGGCCGCCGGGGCCCTGAGCTCCGG
Source organism: uncultured Oscillospiraceae bacterium (assembly GCA_944385815.1). Taxonomy (GTDB): domain Bacteria; phylum Bacillota; class Clostridia; order Oscillospirales; family Oscillospiraceae; genus Scatomorpha. Next base: position 642 of record CALWYQ010000133.1, read on the forward strand.
CAAGTGCGACATGATCGGCCTCGCCCGCCCGCTCCTTGCCGACCCGAACTATGTAAACAAAATCCGCAACGGCCGCGAGGACGACGTCCGCCCCTGCCTCGGCTGCCATGAAAGCTGCTTCGGCCGCGCCTTTGCCGGCGCCGTCGGCTCCTGCGCCGTCAACCCCGAGTGCTCGCGCGAGACCATTGTCGGCATCACGCCCGCCTGCGTAAAAAAGCGCGTCGTAGTAGTTGGCGGCGGCCCCGCCGGCCTTGAGGCCGCAAGGGTCAGCGCGCTCAGGGGGCATGACGTAACGCTGTTAGAGGCCTCCGACAGGCTCGGCGGCGCGCTCAAATACGCCGGCGTCCCCGAGTTCAAGGTGGATGACCGCCGTCTTGTCGCCTGGTATGCAAAGCAGCTCGGCGACCTCAAGGTTGACGTCCGCCTCAACACCAGGGCCGACAAGGCGCTTATAGACTCGCTTGAGCCCCAGACCGTCTTTATCGCCGCCGGCTCCGTGGAGAAGCCCCTGCCCTATGAGGGCGCGGAGCTGCCCTGCGTAACGGACTCCATCTCCGTGCTGGCCGGCAAGGCCGAGGTCGCCGATAAGGTCGCCGTCATCGGCGCCGGCCTTGTCGCCTGCGAGCTGGCGCTCCACCTCGCCATGCAGGGAAAGAGCGTCTCGCTCATAGCCCGCAGCAAGATCCTCCGCACCGCGAACCTCCCCGCCATGAACGACGCCATGCTCCGCGACGAGCTCGCCTTCCACAAGGTAAGCATCCTTGAAAAGGCCGCGGTCAGGAGCATCAGCGCCGAAGGCGTCACAGTAGAGCTTGAGGACGGCGAAAAGCTGGTCGAGGCCGGCACCGTTGTCAACGCGATAGGCTTCAGCCCCTGCACCGGGCTCTATGACGAGCTCAGGAACGAGTATGAAAACGTCATCGCCCTCGGCGACTGCCGCGGCGTGAAGAACATCCAGAGCGCCATCTGGGACGGCTACGAGGCCGCGAGGATGCTGTAAAAAGCCATAAAAAAGCGGCCCGCAGAGCGCGGGCCGCTTACATTATAATATAATATACGCGCAAAAATCCGCCCCCGCAAAACGCGGGGGCGGACGGTTTTATTGCTGGCTCAATAAACTAAGCTTACCAATCAGCAGTAGCCGATCATCTGCCAGAGAGGCACGCTGGCGGTCATGGCAATCAGGGACATGACCATGTACGCATAGGAGGCCTTCTGGGCGCAGGGGTAATCGACGCACTTGTCGCCGGTCATCTTTATGAAGCCGAGGACAGAGGGGTTGGTGTAGTTGGTGTTCCAGTAGGAGCCGCAGAGCCACTCAACAAAGACGACAACGAACATGCTGATGCCGGCCTGTTCGGCGAGGGGCCCGAAGATGGCAACGACCATGGTCAGGAGGCCGGTCTGGGACACGACGACGTACCTGAGGATGAAGGTGATTATGCACAGGCTGGGGACGAAGATGTAGGGGCTGGACATAATCGGGGCGAGGATGGGGCCGAGCAGGGCGGTCAGCCAGGCGCTGACGCCGGTGCTGGTCATGAACTTGGCGATGGAGAGAACGCCGCCGATGAAGAGGAGGAGGGTCCACTGGCCCTTGGCGTTGGCCTCGGGGGCAGTCAGCAGGCCGCAGACGAAGAAGGCAACGTCGGCCGCGATGGCGATGAAGCCGGCGTCAACGCCGTGGAAGCTCTGGGTGATCCAGGCGACAATGGCGACGAAGATGATGACGGCGCCCTGCTTCTCCTTGGTGGTGATTTTGCCGAGAGCCTTGTACTGCTCCTTCAGGAAGCTGACGTCGCCGGAGAGCTTCTCCTTCGGCTTGCAGAGGATGGCGCAGTAGACGTAGGTGAGGACGATGAGGACGATGTACCACACGATGGTGCCCTTAATCCAGGAGCCCCAGGTGAAGGTCAGGCCGCCCATGAAGCCTATCATAAGGCCGACGAAAGCGGAGCCGGAGAAGAAGGCGATGCCGAGTATATAGGTGCCCATGAAGTTGGCGAACCAGAGGCCGCGCGCAGCCTTGCTGTTGGGCTCGGCGCCGACAGCCTGGACAACCTGGCCAATCAGGGGGGCCATGATAGAGGTCTTGGCGTAGGAGCTCGGGATCATCGGGGTGGTGATGAGGCCGGCGAGCAGCATGGCGGTGACCTGGCCGTTGTAGGTGCCGGGGAACTTGGTCAGTATCCAGAGTGCGAGACGCTTCATTATGCCGCAGTTGTTGATGCCGATGGACATAATGAACACGCCGAGGCACAGCCAGTAGGTGGTGCCGGAGAACTCGGTGGTGATGCCCGCGACGTTGGTAATCTTGAACGCGAGCATCAGGAACATGGTGGCGATGATGGCGACCCAGTCAGGCAGCGCGCCGGAGATAAGGCACGTAAGCATGAAAGCGAAGCAGCCGAGGAACTGCCAGGCCTGCCTGGACATCATGTCGGTAACCGGCGGCAGATAGGCTATTGCAAACATGATTACAAAGCCGAGCAGGATACCGAAGATGGATTTTTTCATAGATTTGCTCATTGACTCTTCTCCTTTTCATTTTTTGCTTTGTCTACTTGTGAAAAGTTTATCCAGCCATAAGCTAAGATTAACCTAAGTCTTATATTTTTGCATCAACAAAGACTACGAAATGAACCGTCAATTAGGCCGTGATTTTCGTAATCTGTGACCATTGTGTGAACAGCGTTTTTGTGTCCATAAAATACTCACTCTATCCTCGTCACGCCGCCGCCTTCATCGGCGTCCTCAAACGGCTCGAGGCTGATCCTCCCCTCCATTTCGAGAATCTTGAAGGAAATCAACAATCTGAGCCGCACATCCGGCGATTCGAGGTTCAATTTGAGCATATCATGGATTTTTTGGATGCGATAAAGCACCCCGTTGCGGTGCATGTGCACGCGGCGGGCCGTCAGCGCGATGTTCCTTTAGGAGATAAGGTAGACATACAGCAGCTCAAGGTTGCTGAATGAGCCCCCCTTTCCGTCGTCCAGCTCGTCTAAATAGCTCGTGTACACGCTCTGGAGCGGTATGGACTCATTGTACTTCCGCAGCATGTCAAATATATAGTATTCCGAATAATAATACACGCATTTGCCCGGCTTCTGCTCCCGCCCCAGCGAGGCGCAGTTGAGGGCCTGCCTGTAGGCCGTGGCGAACTGCTGCATGGTCGAAAAGCCGAGGCTGACGCCCATATAGGCCTTGTTCGCCACTATCGTCCGCTCGAGGGCCTGCCAGTTTTCGCTGAAGGTGGACATCTCCTTCACGTCATAGTTATGCCAGTCGCGAAAGAGTATTATAATTGAGGAGACGTACTGGAACGCGCCGTAATTCTGCACATAGCAGAAGGTGCTCAGCTGGTTTGCAATCTGCGCCAGCTTTACGGTGCTGCCGTTGTCGTTTATGAGCTGGAGCACGCCGATGCGGAATTCGCCCTCAAAGGGTATGTGCAGCTTTGCGCAGCGGTCGTAGAAGAACTCCGTGTCCCGCCGCCGGCCGGTGATGATATCGTCTATCATCCTCTGCTTGGTCGGGAGGCTCCCGTCGTACATGCCGTTGGCCGACATATACTCGCCTATCTCGTCCGTAAGGCAGCGGAACAGCGCTACATCCAGCTTTTTGGGCGGGGAATAGACAAAGTAGCAGCCCATAAATGAGGTGGTCGAACCGAAGAGCCGGTAAGAGCGCACTAAAAACGGCACGCCGCTTATGGTGTGGTCCGCGCCGTAGAGTATGGGCATACGGTACTTCCGCTCGTCGGAAAAATAGCCCTTCTCGGCCATGAGGTCCAGGTCGGTCTTGTTGTAAAAGCCGCGCTCGACTATGGCGTTGAGGTAAGCGTTTTCCGGCACGCTGTTTGTTGTGGAGCCCACCAGCGTGTACGCCGAGTCGGTCAGCACAATTACGCAGTGCGGCAGCATCTGCCTCGCCAGCTCTATGAAGGGCTCGTAGCCCTTCCTGAGCCCGGAGGCCTCCTTTATTTTGCGCTCATAAAAGTTGGCGGTCTCAAAGAGCTCTATCAGCCGGTTGGACACGTCGTACAGATCGCAGCTCTCGCTGAGGATTATCGCGTTTGCCGGCTGGTAGTCGAAGGGGCACGACTTTATCACAAAGCAGCCCTCGTCGAACATCCCCCGGTTGGAGCCGTACAGGAGCTTTGAGCTGCAAACGTAAAGGATGTCCTTCTCCAGCCGCTTCTCCCTGCCGGTAAAGACCCTGACCCCGCTGAACTCGGGTGGCTCCTCGCAGGAAAAATTGGCGTCGAGCACATAGCCCGACAGGGCTTCGGTTATAACGTCTGCAGATAGCTTCATAGTAGTACTCCATTGGGGTTGGCGGCATTTCCCGCCCTGTTCGGTGAGGGAGGCCCGGGGGCCTCCCTCTTTAATTATTGCCGGTCAGAACTCAGCCGAACTCCTTGAAGAGGGCTTCGTTGTCGGCGCCGATGGCCTTGCTCTGCTTGCTGTAGTTCTGAACGCCCACGCTCTCCATGTAGATGGGGATCTGCGGCTGGTAGAAGTGCTTGCCGCTCTCGAAGGTGAACTCGCCGAGATAGCCGTTGGCGAGGCACTGGTCGAGCTGCTCCTGCTCCTTGTACTTGTCGCCGATGCCGCGCAGGACGGTGCAGGGCACGTTGCCGGCCTTGAGCACGCTCATGAGCTCCTCGGCGGTCTTGGTCTTGGCCGCGTCGATGCAGCGCTGGACTATCATGGCGCAGTTGTCGTGATTGTTGATGGCCGGGCGGGTGTTGCAGCGCTCGTCGTCCAGCAGGTCCTCAATGCCGAAGGCCTTGCAGAACACGGGGTAGTAGCGCTCGTACTCGTTGACGAAAATCTGCACGAACTTGCCGTCTTTGGTCTCGTAGGCCTGGCCCATCGGGCTCTGGGTGTAGCGGGAGCGCGGCCAGGGGTTGTAGTACTGGGTGCCGGAGTTGATGGCGCCGGTGACCCAGTTGCCGGTGCCGTACAGGGAGGCGGAGACATAGTCGCCCCTGCCGGTCTTTTCGCGGGCGTAGAGGGCGGTCATTATGCCGCCGAAGAGGGGCATGCCGGTGGTGAGGTCGCCCATGCCGGTCGGCGGGCAAATCGGGGAGTCGTTGGGGTTGAGGCGCAGGTCGCTGATAAGGCCGTTCATGGCGAAGAAGGCGACGGCGTCGAGGCCGGGCTCGGCGGACAGCGGGCCGTCCTTGCAGCCGTAGCCGGTGGCGTGGGCCATGACAAGGCGGGGATACTTCTCCTTGAGGGAATCCCAGTCAATGCCGTACTTTTTCAGGCCGCCGAGGCGCATGCTGGTCAGGAACACGTCGGCCTTGGCGAGCATGTTGTGCAGGACGCGCTGATGCTCGGCCTCGTGCAGGTCGAGGTGCATGAACTCCTTGCCGCCGTTGAACATATCAAAGGAGGGGTTCTCGTTCTCGGTGATGGGCATGCCGCAGGTACGGCCCCAGTAGCGGACGGAGTCGCCGGCCTTGCCGGTCTCAATCTTGATTACGCGCGCGCCGAGGCAGCGCAGGAATTCGCCCGCGGACGGAGCGGCCCAGTAAGTGGTGAGCTCAACTACCAGAAGCCCTTCGAGTGGTTTTTGCATAATTTGACCTCCAATTTTTTGTGTCGCAGCTAAAATGCCAACGCCGGGAGACCTCCGGCGGCGCAGTCCGTCCGACGCTTGTACACTATTGACGAATCGCTGTGCAAAGTGTACAAAGCATCTCCGGCGCTTTTTACCGCCATTTCCCGTGCGGCGCTGCTCAGCCGCCTTTTATCAGCAGTTTTTATGCTGTTGTTATAAAGTATACGCTATGGCACCGCCCCGGTAAATGCTATTGTGCCTGAATTGTTGTGAATTTAATCTCAATGATTGTGTGCAAAGTAACCTAACAGAATTCGCGCCATATGTGCTTTAATGTCATTAACATCAGGCGCGCGGGAGCCCCGCCGCCTAAAATTACTCCTTGAGGAAGGATTGAAGCTGAAGTGAACTCGAGGGAAAAGTACAATAAGCGCACCGGCTTTGCGCAGATACTTGACGAGGCCGTGAGCAGCTGTCCCGAGCGTGAGGCCATTGTGTACGGCAGCACGCGCATAAGCTATGGCGAGCTGGACAGGCTCATAAACAAAACGGCCAACATGCTGCTCTCCGACGGCATCGGAAAGGGCACGCCCGTCGCGCTGATATCGCGCAACACGCCGGAGTTCCTTATTGCCGAGTTTGCGCTCTACCGCATAGGCGCGGTGCCCGTAAAGATAAACTGGCGGCTGACCCCCGCCGAGATGGAGGACCTGCTCGACGTGAACGGCGTCACCAACGCCTTCATGCGCGCCGAGAAAAAGCAGTGGGGCGAGGAGCTTGTGGCCCATTATCACAGCAAGTTCCGCTTCTTTCCCCTCGCCTGCCACGATGGCGAGCCCTCGCTCATCGACTTTGTAAGCTCCTACAGCGACAGCCGCGTGGAAACCGTGCTCGACGACGGCGACGTCTCCTGCCGGCTGCACACCAGCGGCACCACGGGCAGGGCTAAGGGCGTTGTATACACCCACGGGGCCATGCTCGACGAGATAGAGACCGTCCGCGGCATGTACGGCTACGAGCCGGGCCAGCGCTACCAGTTCATAGCGCAGCTCTTCCACTCCGCGGCCATAGGCGCGCATCTCTGCCTCGCCACCGGCGGCACGCTTGTCCTTATGAGCCGCTTTGAGGTCGGCGAGTACATCGAGAGCCTCATAAAGGAGCGCATAACGGCCATAAGCGTGGTGCCGACCGTGCTCAAGTGGATACTCGACGAGACCGAGAAGCAGGGCTATGACCTGAGCAATATCTCCGTCGTGCGCTACTCCACCTGCCCCATACCCCCCGCCCTTTTGGAGCGCGCCATAAAGCTCATGCAGTGCAGATTCTACCAATCCTACGGCATGACCGAAATGGGAAGCATTGTAACCACGCTCCAGCCCGGCGACCATACCGACGGCGTCCCCGGCCACCTCACCAGCGTAGGCCGCCCCATCCCCGGCGCGAAGGTCAGGGTGGTGCGTCCCGACGGCAGCGACTGCGACTGCGGCGAGATAGGCGAGATAATAGTCCAGGGCCCGGGGCACATGCTCTGCTACTACCAGCTCCCCGAGCTCACGGAGAAGGTTTTCAGCGACGGCTGGTACCACACGCACGACATGGGCTATCTCGCTGAGGACGGGTATCTGAGCATCTCCGGCCGCGCGGACGACATGATTATATCCGGCGGCGAAAACATCTATCCGAGCGAAATCACCAACGTCATAATGCAGCTCACCGACGACGTGCGCGAGTGCGCGGTGTACGGCGTCCCCGACGAGACCTGGGGCGAGCGCGTAAAGGCGAGCGTCGTGCTGGTGCAGGGCAGCTCCATGACCCCCGACGGCATCCGCGCCTACTGCCGGGCCAACATGCCCTCCTTCCGCGTGCCGAAGGAGATAGAGATCCTCGGCGAGCTGCCCAAGAACCCCTCCGGCAAGGTGCTTATAAGCGAGCTGAAGGCGCGCTCGCAGTCCTGAACGGCCTTACCTTGGTTTTCCAGCGGCTTTGTAATTGCTGCGCAGCCCGCAGAGGTTTAAGTGTGCACTTGTTACAAAAGTTTTTTTCTCCGCCCCGCTGATATTTGGAACCTATAATCTTGCGAATAAAGCGCGGCTTTGATATGTTTTTGATAAAGTCAAAAGACTTGATAACTCATTCACACAACAAGGAGGATATACAATGAAAACCAAGCTTACCGAGCTGCTCGGCATCGAGTACCCCATAGTCCAGAGCGGCATGCAGTGGCTCGCCGTTCCCCAGCTTGCGGCTGCGGTCTGCAACGCCGGCGGCATCGGCACCATCAACGTCACCTGCTGGCCCACCCTCGAGGAGTTCGCCGACGCCCTCGACGAGATGAACAGCCTGACCAGCAAGCCCTACATCGTTAACATTTCCCTCGCCCCCACCCAGAGGCTCGACAACGAGGAAATCCGCAAGACCATAAGGCTCTGCGGCGAGAAGCACGTTGCCGCCATCGAGACCTCCGCGGACGACCCGAGGGAGTTCATTGCCGACATCAAGGGCGCCGGCATGCGCCACTTCCATAAGTGCCCGAACTACAAGGTCTCCATGAGCATGGAGCGCAAGGGCCTCGACGGCGTCATCATCGCCGGCTACGAGGTCGGCGGCCACCCCTCTGCCGACGGCGTTGGCACCTTTGTTATCGCCCGCCGCTGCGCTGCCGACATGAAGATCCCCGTCATCGCCGCCGGCGGCGTCGCTGACGGCCACGGCCTCGCCGCCGCCCTCGCCCTGGGCGCTTCCGGCGTCGCCATGGGCACCCGCTTCGTCTGCGTCGACGAGTGCCCCATCTCCCACAACCACCAGCAGTGGATCATCGACCACACCGAGAAGGACACCGTCCTCGCCCAGCGTACCATCGGCAGCATGATGCGCGTTACCAAGAACAACGCCTCCCTGCTCGCCAATGAGATCGAGGAGCGCGGCCTCCGCCTCGGCTACTCCCCCGAGCGCATCCTCAAGGAGCAGATGCCCGTTATCACCGGCCAGAAGACCCGCAAGAGCTTCATCGACGGCAACGTCGACAGCGCCATCTTCTGCACCGGCATGGATATGGGCCTCATCCACGACGTCGTCCCCGTCAAGACCCTGCTTGACCGCATGGTCAAGGAGGCCGAGGAGGACATCGACGCCGTCAAGGCCATGTTCTAAGCTCACACTCCACATACAAAAAACGGCGCCCGCGTAAGCGGGCGCTGTTTTTGTCGTAATATCCGGGGCAAATGTTCCCCGCCGGGTACGGGCCGTTTGCCGCCGGATACGCCCGGATAAATACCGTTTAGCCGAAAAATTTGCAATGCGGCCGGCTGTTGTGTAGAATATAATAAATCATGCCCGCCGGAGCGGTCCGGCGCGGCGGCAAGGAGAGGGAAAAATGCTTTCTCATATAACAAAAATGCCGCAGCTCAGCGAGCTGGACATACCGGCGAAGCAGTATGAGCTGTACCTGAGCGACGGGCTCATCTTCCGCGGCCTTCTGAACGCGGAGCGCGGCCTCGAGCACCCGGACGGCCCGGCCGCGGATGGCGACTACGTCCTCGCGCTGATCTCCACTGAAAAGGGCGGCGAGACGAGGCTTCAGGCCGAGCTCGGCAGCCGCCGCTTCCCCGAGCTTGAGCGCGCTCTCACGGGCCGCGCCGCGGGCGAGGGCTTCACGGCCGAAATAAACGGCGAGGCGGCGCAAATCCGCGTGGAGGCCGTAAGCCGCGCCGTGGACCTGCCGCTTACCGACGGGGCGATAGCCGCGCTTGGCATACCCGGCGTCGCGTCCCTTGCGGACTACAGGCGCGCTTTCATACGCGAAAACGGCGAGGCGCGCGCGGAGCGCGTTTTCAGCTCCATAAAGCAGCGGCTTCTCACGCGCCTTGCCGGGCTCGCGGAAGCGTACATAGAGCCGCAGGAGCTTGCGCGCTATCACGCGAGGCAGCGCGCGATGATAAACAACATCAGCGGCGACGTGGACGGCCGGCTTATGGACGCCTACGGCTGTGGCACCCCCGAGGAGTGCGACAGGCTTTTTTATGAGGACAACCGGCGAAACTTTACCATTTACCTCTACGGCCTTGCGCTCGCCGAAGAAAACGGCCGCGTACCCAGCGAGGCCGAGCGCATGAGCGCCATGCAGTATTACGGCATAATCTACGACCTCGACGCCGCAGATATAAGCGCCGCCGGGCTTGAGGACGAGGCCATGCAGTCGTTTTACCTGCAGTACGGCATCGCCTCCGTGCGGGAGCACTACTTCTCGCTTGTGCGCTTCTCGGCCGAGGGCATAGAGCCCATGGCCATCGGGGAATGAGTAAATCTTGACGCTTAAAAAAGGAGATAGTATACTATGTTCAAGCATGTGGAATACACGCCTGAGGGAGTTTGCTCCCAGAAGATAAGCTTTGACCTTGTGGACGGATACATCCATCACGTGGTTTTTACCGGCGGCTGCGCCGGGAATACTAAGGGCGTCGCCATTTTGTCCGAGGGCCGGAACGCCCGGGACGTGGCGCGCAGCCTCAAGGGCGTCCCCTGCCACGGCGCAAATTCCTGCCCCCACCAGTTCGCGCTGGCGATAGAGCAGGCGCTGGCCGAGGCCGGGGAATAAGCCTGGCTGCGGACGCCCGGGACGGGAGGTAAGCCGGGCCGTGACCGCGCCGGAAATACTGCTGTACAGCCTTGCCATCTGCGCTTCGGCGGCTTCGGCCGGGCTGTTCCTCCGCCTTGACAGGCGCACGGCGGCGCTCTCCGCCCTTGCCGCTCTCGCGGCGGGCGGCGCCGCCTGCCTTGTCATGCCCAGTGAGCTGAGCTTAGCGGCAGGCCTTGCCATAGGTCTGCCGCTTGCGTGCCTTGTCGCGGCGCTCCGCGGCCGGCTCAGCGCGGCGGGCGCTGCGCTATATTACCTCGCCGGGGCGGGCTGCTTCGCGCTCTATCACGTATTCCGCACGGGGCTCACGGCCGTGTCGGGAGACGGGCTTGTGGAGGCGATATACTCCGTTTTCTTCCTGCTGCACGTCCCGGCCGCGCTTTTGAGCTTCCCGGCGCTCTCCGTCCCGCCGGAAAACCTCGCGCGCCTGCGCCGCGGCGGCGCGGGCCCTTCGCTGAGCATGGCGTACCTGCTCGCCGCGGGCGCGGCCCTGCTCTCGCTCCTGGCCGCGGCCTTCCCCTTCATCCCGGTGGACGGGCCCGCCGCGTTTCTGGCCGTGTCCGCCGCCGCGACGGGCCTCTTCTGGGCCGGGCTCGGCATCATCGCCCTGCTCGCGGCCTATGACCGCAGGCGCGAGCAGAGCAGCGAGGAGGTCGTCTACCATGACGACATGGCCGCGTTTATGAACGTCGTGCGCTCGCAGCGGCACGACTACAACCTGCATGTCCAGACCGTAGCGGGGCTTATTGCCCGGGAAAAATGGGACGAATGCCGCGCATATGTTAACTCCCTCGTGCAGGACACCGCGCGGCTCAACTCCATCCTGCCGCTGAGGGAGCCGGCCGCGGCCGCGCTCATCGGCTACTACAGCGGCCTCGCCGCGAAGGAGGGCTATACCCTCGTCGTGGACGTGCGCGACGATATGAGCCGCATACGCACAGACGCCTATGAGACCAACAAAATAATCGGGAACCTCCTGCAAAACGCCTTCGATGAGCTTGCCGCGCAGCCCGGGGAGGGCGAAAAGCTCATAGAGCTCGGCATTTTCAAGCGGGGCGAGTTCTGCATCATCCGCGTCAGCAACCGCGTGACCGACCCCTCGGCCTTTTCCGGCGGCGCGGAGCGGGTTTTCCGCCAGGGCTACACCACCAAGCCGGGCCACGACGGCGTAGGCCTGAGCAGCATCCGCGTCCTTGCGCGGAGGGCCGGCGGGGACGTGACGGCCTGGCTCGAGGGCGATATGGTACATTTTGTCGCGTCAATACCCATGGACAGCTCGCGCGGCGGGACCGGCGATCAGGAGGCAGCTTATGGCCCGGCTTTCAATAGACATACTTCTGCTTGACGATGAAGAGGCAAGCCTTGAATTCTCGAGGCAGTGCCTCGGGCGCTTTGTGCCGGAGGAGCGCATACACTGCGCCCGGACTGTTGAGGAGGCGCTTGAGATCCTGCGCGCCTCGGCCATACAGCTGGCCTTCCTCGACGTTGAGCTTACGCACAGCAGCGGCTTTGCCCTGTGCGAATACATCCACCGCGAGTATCCTGACACGGCCGTCGTCATACTTACGGGGCACGCGGACCTCGGCGCGAAGAGCTATGATTACGAGGCCTTCGACTTTCTGACAAAGCCGGTGGACGTGCTGCGCATGGAGCGCACCTTCCGCCGCTTTGAGGAGCGCCGCGCCGCAAAGCCCTCGCGCCGCGTCATGATAGACTCCGGCGCGGGCTTTGTGCTCATAGACCCGGAGGACATCGTATTTGTCGCCAAGGACGGCGGCTCCTGCCTTGTCCACTGCGCCGGCGGCGAGCAGTACCGCGTGGCCTACAGCCTCGACAGGCTTGAGGGCATACTTGAGGAATTTGACGTTTTCCGAACGCATCAGTCGTATTTGGTGCCGGTTTCGCGCATACAGCAGGTGCGCGCGACCAAATTCGGCAATACTTATGAAGCCGTGCTGGACACCGGCGCGGCCGTCCCGGTCAGCCGCAGCAAGTATGCAAAGCTCAAGGACTACATGCTCCGGCGCAGCATGCGCCTGCCCTGAGCGTCAAATACGGCGGCATATCTACCGAATACGCCCCCGCGGCAACCGAATCTGGCGGGCGAATTGATTTCATCTTTTAAAAATGTTAAATTCTTATTGAGAAGGCTTGCATTCAATGTAAAGCTGCAACTCAAATAAGGGAGTGTATTAAAAGATGAAACGTTTTGCTGCCATCCTTCTGGCCATGATGCTTATCCTCGGCGTCCTGAGCGGCTGCGGCGAGGAGCCCGCCCCCGAGACCGAGGCCCCCTCCACCGAGGCCCCCGAGACCGAGGTCCCCGAGACTGAGGCCCCTGAGACCGAGGCCCCCGAGACCGAGGGCAACACCCTCGACCTCATGGGCATGTACACCGTGACCGACCCCGAGGGCGTTGAGTATGACGAGCGCGTCGCGCTCTACATGCCCGTCATCGAAAGCGACGAGCTCTACGCGCAGGGCGCCCGCTACAACTTTGTGGTTTTCTACGGCCTTGAGGGCCAGGGCGTGTACATGTACACCGTCACCACCTTTGAGACCGAGGACGAGGCTGCCGCTTACGCCGAGGCCAACGGCGGCACCGCCGACGGCGCCGCTGCCGTCAGCACCTCCGACGCGAGCTTCTTTGCCACCATGGCGAGCTTCATCCCTGACCTCGCCACCTGGATCGACAACAACAAGGCCTCCGGCATGATGGAGCTTGAGTAATCAATTCAGCCTGACTGCGTCCCTTCCCGCGCTCAGCGCGGGAAGGGACATTCTATAAAGAGAGATCAAAGGGGTGAAGTCCACTTGAAGAAAGCACGCACCGGGAAGAGCAGCTTCGGCAAAGGCGACTGGCGCTCATATTTCCGGCTGATACCCTATGTCAGGATGCCCTGGCTGCTGGTGGCCGTAGCCTTTGTGGTGAACCTCGGCTACTCGGAGGTCATGGCCTATGTGCCCGTGAGCACCTCGGCGCTGTTCAGCGGCGAGTTTACGGGCTCCGCCCTCGCGAGCGCGGTGATATACAACGTGCTCAACTACGCGCTGATGTTCGGCTCGCTGATACTCCAGAGCTGGGTCTCCTATGTGGCCATACGCCGCGCGCAGGAGATACTGTGGGGCCGGATGCTGAGGCTGGACATGGCCTATTACGACAGCCACGACCCCTCGGACATTATGAGCACACTCACCTCCGACACCGAGACCGCCATCAACTCGCTTATAACGCAGCTGGTTTCGCTTATCCCGACCATATACTACCTCGTGCGCGTCTGCATGACGCTCAGCGGCTATGATTTCCGGCTGCTGCTCTCCATGCTGATACTCGTGCCGGTAAACATCGTCTATGTCGTCATCATCGGCCGCTGGCAGTATGAGGCCAACGCCGGCATCTACGGCCGCGTCGGCAGGCTGACCGCCTACCTCGCCGAGCGCGTGAGCAACATCTTCCTCATCCGCGCCTACACCAATGAGGAGCAGGAGGAGCGCAACGGCCTTGAGGCCTCAAAGCAGCTCTACAGCGCCAGGCTGCGCCTCGCCAGGGTCAACATGGCCGGGGATATGGCGGCCTCCGTCATGGAGATAATCCAGCACGCCGTGCCCATACTCTTCGGTACCTACCTGCTGAGCAGCGGGGCCATCACCATGGAGCAGTGGATAGCCTTCTTCCTCTTTATAGGCCAGGTAATCACCCGCGTAAAGAGCGCGGCCTCCACCTGGACCGGCATCAAGGCCGCCCAGGGCTGCTCCGCGCGCATGATAGGCATCTTCACCGCGCCCGAGGAGAAGGGCGTGGACGGCGGCGCCGGCGAGCGGGACGTAAAGCCCGGCGACATAGAGTTCAGGGACGTGAGCTTCGCCTACGGCGACAAGGAGGTCCTGCACGGCATAAACGTCACCATCCCCGCCGGGAAAACCACCGCCCTTGTCGGCCGCTGCGGCAGCGGCAAGACCACCATGCTCAGCCTCATAGAGCGGCTGTACACCCCGAGCGCCGGCAGCATAACCCTTGCCGGCAGGGACGTATCCGAGTACGACCTGCGCTCCTACCGCGACCACTTTGCCTATGTGCAGCAGGACGCCGGCATCTTCGGCGGCACGCTCCGCTCGGCCATGACCTATGGCATAAAGCGAGAGGTCGGCGACGCGGAGCTCACCGACGCCGCCGGGCGCACCGGCATCCTGCCGCTTGTAAACAGCCTGCCCGAGGGCCTTGACGCGCCGCTCGCCATAAGCGGCGGCTCCGTCTCCGGCGGGCAGAGGCAGCGCCTTGTGCTCACTCGCGAGCTCATAAAGGGCCGGAGCTGCATGCTGCTCGACGAGCCCACCTCCGCGCTCGACGCGCAGTCGGCCCTGAGCATTCAGTCAAAGCTTTTGGAGCTCTTTGAGGGCACGACCAAGGTCATGATAACGCATGACCTGCGTCTGCTCTCCAGGGTAGACAACGTAATTTTCCTTGAAAACGGCCGCGTGCTCGACAGCGGCGCCCCCGCCGAGCTCATGGCCCGCTGCGAGGGCTATCGCAGCCTTGTACTCTGCGGAAAGGAGGACCGGGGATGAAAAAGCGACCCTTTGACACCTTCCGCACGGTGCTGGGCGGGGTAAAAATGCCCTACCTGCTCATCCTCCTGAGCATTGTCTGCTCCTTCCTCACGGCAAACGCCATGGTCGGCACCGCCGTCATAACCGCCCAGGTCGTGGACTCCCAGGGCAACATCAACACCGCCGACCTTTTTGAGTACATATTCCTCCTGCTCGCAAGCAGCGTGCTCGCCGTAGGCGGCACCTTCTGCAACAATGTTATGAGCGAGAAGATAAACCTCGGCGTGCGCGCGAAGCTCTGGAAAAAGCTGCTGCGCCTCCCCCTCGCCTATTACGACAGGGAGAGCGGCGAGGGCCTTGTCAGCCGCATCACCATCGACTGCAACCGCGCGAGCGCCTTCATCGGCGTCGTCGTTATGGGCGTCAGCTCCCTCTACGGCCTCTATCTCGCGGTGAAGAGCATGTACCAGTTCTCGGCCGCCCTGACGCTCTGGAGCGCCTGCCTTGTGCCCTTCGTGGCCCTCGGCGTCGCCCTTGCCGGCCGCCTTGTTTCGAGGATTCAGAACCGGCTCTACCAGTCCCGCTCGGACGCCACGAGCTACCTGCTCGAGCGCGTAAAGAACCTGCGCCTTGTACGCACAAGCAACATGGTCGGCGACGAGACAGACGCCGGGCGCGGGCGCTTCGGCTCCATCTTCCGCAACAGCGTCAAGGCCATGCTCTGCGACAACCTGATGGCCTCCTTCATGGCCCTCACGCCCATAGCGCTTATCATCATCACCTTTATCGTCGGCGGCGTCATGGCCGCAAAGGGCGAGATATCCGTCGGCGTGGTCATCGGCTTCTACTCCGTCTCCAGCATGGCGAGCATCCGCATAAGCTCGCTTATAACGGTGTACGGCGACCTCTCCGCCGCCAACGGCATCTTTGACAAGATAAGCCGCGTCCTAAAGGCCGAAGAGGAGCCCGAGGACGGCCGCCCCCTGGACATGCCGGACAGCTCCATCACCTTTGAGGACGTCAGCTTCGGCTACGGCGAAACGCCCGTGCTGCGCGGCCTGAGCTGCGTCATACCCAGGCACTCCGTCACCGCCATCGTGGGCAGCAACGGCGCCGGCAAGACCACGGTGTTCAAGCTGCTCGAGCGCATGTACGAGCCTGACTCCGGGCGCATACTCTTCGGCGAGTGCGACGCGGCGGAGATAAACCTCAAGAGCTGGCGCGGCGCCTTCGCGCTTGTCTCGCAGGACCGCCCGCTGCTCTCCGGCACTATACGCGACAACATCACCTACGGCTGCACACGCACCGTTACGGACGAGGAGTTGGTGACCGCGGCGAAGCAGGCCAGCATCTATGAGCTTATTTGCAGCCTGCCAAAGGGCTTTGACACCGAGGTCGAGGCCAACGGCATGAACTTCTCCGGCGGCCAGCGCCAGTGCATAGCCATCGCCCGCGCCATCGTGCGCAACCCGGACTACCTGCTGCTCGACGAGGCGACCAGCAACCTTGACGCCGAGAGCGAGCGCCAGGTCACCGCCGCGCTCCACAGCCTCATGCGGGGCCGCACCACCATAATGATAGCGCACAGCCTCTCGGCGATAAGCTACGCCGACAACATCATCGTCCTCAAGGACGGGCAGGCCGAGGCCTCCGGCGCTCCAGAAGCCGTCTCCGCCGTGAGCGAGACCTTCCGCAGCTTTGTAAGATCCCAGTCCATGCCCGAGGAGGTATAAGCCGTGTATACCAGGCTTCATTCCATGCCCGACTGGCGGCAGGCCCTGGCCGGGCTCGGCCTCGAGGGCGCGCCGGACAATGCGGACATAGACGCCGCCGTGCTGCGCGAGCTCAGCCGCGGCCGCGTGAGCTTTGCCGCGGCGGACGGGCCGGTCGAGGCCGGCTTCCGCGTCACGCTCAGGACCGAAAGCGCCCTGCCCAAATTCAACCGCGAAAAGACCGCCGTCACCGTTGGCGGCGGGCTCTACAGCCGCGAGATCGAGTCCGCGCTCATAGGCATGCGCGCCGGCGAGAGCGGCAGCGCCGTGGTGAAGGGCGAGGCCGTGAGCTTTACCGTCACGCGCGTTGAACGGCGCGTATACCCCGAGCTCACCGACGAGCTGGCCCGCGCCCAGGGCATCCCGGGGGTCGAGACCCTCGCGCAGTACCGCGCGTACATGGCGTCAAAGCTCCGCGGCGAGTTTGCCGGCGGCGTCTCCGCGAGGCTTATCGCGCTGCTCATCGCCGGGGCCGAAATGGACGAGCCCGACGAGCGCGACATCCGCGCCGTGATAGACCGCGAGTACGAGCCGCTGCGCGAGCGCTTTGCCCACAGCGGCGAGGACATCGACGCCATATCTGACGAGCAGTGGCGGAAGAACTTCTACCGCCCCGAGCTCAAGGCAAGCTATGAGCTCATATACCCCGATATAGCCCCGTTTATGGACACGACGAGCAAGGCGGATTATTACGAAAAGCGCCGCCCCGCGGCAATCGAAACCATACGCGAATGCCTCATCCTCAACGCGGTCCTCGGCAGGGACGCCGACCCGACGTCCGACCGGGACGCGCTCAAGGCGCTCCGCGCCGCGCTGGACGAGGAAATCTGCGGCCTAATCTTTGAAAAGGGAGCTGAAAACTGATGGCCATTGCCTACCCCACTACCAAGGACTACGACAGCACCGTCGCCGAGGGCCTCTGGATAGCCGACTTCTACACCTCCGTCTGCGGGCCCTGCAAGCTTATCGACCGCATAGTAAACGAAATAGTGCTCGAAAACCCCGACGTCAACTGGGCAAAGTGCAACCTTGAAAACGACTGGGACATGATGGAGCGCTATCAGGTCCAGGGCACGCCGACACTCATCTTCTACCTCGACGGCGAGGAAAAGGCGCGCATGATAGGCGGCTTCCACTCCAGGGAGGAGATTGAGGACGTCATCTCAAGGATTATGTACGGCGAATAAAAAAATTCCCGTGGCCGCGGCCACGGGAATTCTTTTGTCCATTGCGGTTTACATAACATTAGAAGAGCGTCATCTGGCTCTCCTCCGGGAGGGAGCCGAGGGCGCCGACGGCCGTCAGCTGCTCTATATGCGCCTGGCTGAGCTTGGGGCAGGCGATGGAGAGCTCCTCGACGGAGATG
>CALWYQ010000134.1 GCA_944385815.1 uncultured Oscillospiraceae bacterium
GGCGAGCCGCCCTACCGCGTGCCCGAGCTCTTCGACATCGACGACGGGATGCTCATCCGCCCGCCGCGCGACGGCTCGCAGGTGGAGGTCGTGCGCGGGCCCAATATCAAGCCCGTGCCCAGGACCGAGCCCCCGGCGGAGACGCTCGCGGGCAGCACGCTCATCAAGCTCGGCGACAACATCACCACCGACCACATCATGCCCTCCAACGCCAAGCTGCTGCCCTTCCGCTCCAACGTGCCCTATCTCGCGGACTTCTGCCTTTCGCCCTGCGACGAGGGCTTCGCCGTCCGCGCAAAGGAGAAAAACGGCGGCTTCATCATAGCCGGCGAGAACTACGGCCAGGGCTCCAGCCGCGAGCACGCCGCCCTTGCGCCGCTATACCTCGGCGTGAAGGCCGTGCTGGCCAGGAGCTTTGCGCGCATACACCGCGCGAACCTCATGAATAACGGCATACTGCCCCTCACCTTCACCGACGCCGCCGATTACGACGCCGCCGAGCAGGGCGACGCCGTCTGCATAGCCGACGCCCCGGCGCAGATAGCCGCCGCGGCCGAGGGCAGGCCCGTCACGGTGAGCATAGGCTCCCGCAGCGTCGAGATGAAGCTTGACATTACGCCGCGCCAGCGCGACATACTGCTGGCCGGCGGGCTTTTGAACTACACCAGAGAGCACAGGGAGGACTGAAGCCATGGCTCACAACGTAACGCTTATACCCGGCGACGGCATCGGCCCGGAGGTCGCCCTCGCGGCCAGGCGCGTGGTGGACGCCTCTGGCGCGGAGATAAACTGGCATGTCGCCGAGGCCGGCGAGAGCCAGATGGCCGAATTCGGCACGCCCCTGCCGCAGAAGGTGCTCGACTCCGTCCGCGCGGACGGAGTGGCGCTCAAGGGGCCCATCACAACGCCCGTGGGCGTGGGCTTCCGCAGCGTTAACGTAGCGCTCAGGAAGGAATTTGACCTCTACGCCAACGTGCGCCCCGCGCGCAGCTTCAAAGGCGTCGAGAGCCGCTACGAAAACGTGGACATAGTGGTCGTGCGCGAGAACACCGAGGACCTCTACGCCGGCATAGAGCACATGATAGGCACGGACGCCGCCGAGAGCATCAAGCTCATAACCCGCACGGGCAGCGAGCGCATAGCGCGCTACGCCTTTGACTACGCCGTAAAGAACGGCCGGAAAAAGGTCACCTGCGTACACAAGGCGAACATTATGAAGTGCTCCGACGGCCTTTTCCTCGAGGTCTGCCGCGGCGTCGCGGCCGGGTATCCGCAGATTGAGTTTGAAGAGCGCATAGTCGACGCGCTCTGTATGCAGCTTGTGCAGCACCCGGAGACCTTCGACGTGCTGGTGCTGCCCAACCTCTACGGCGACATAGTTTCCGACCTCTGCGCCGGCCTCGTCGGCGGCCTCGGCCTCGCGCCCAGCGCGAACATCGGCCGCAGCGCCGCGATTTTCGAGGCCGTACACGGCAGCGCGCCCAGGCACGCCGGGCTGAACGACGCCAACCCCACTGCGCTGATACTCTCCGCCTGCATGATGCTCCGCCACCTCGGCGAGGGCGCCGCCGCGGACAGGATAGAGTCCGCCGTGCTCGCCCTGCTCGCCGGAGGAAGGGACGTGACGCGCGACCTCGGCGGCAGCCTCGGCACCAGCCAGTTCGCCGACGCGGTAATAGACAAAATGCGCGAATAAAAACACTTGAAAATCCCGGCCTTATATGTTATAGTATTAAGGCCGTGCGGGCGTAGTTCAATGGCAGAACGTCAGCTTCCCAAGCTGAACACGAGGGTTCGATTCCCTTCGCCCGCTCCAGCGTCGGCGCAAAGTTCGCTCAACTCCGTTTCCGGCGTCAGGCTTCGCCTTTTGCCGAAAACTGCGTTCGCTACCTTGCGCCTCCTTTCAAAATCGCAGCCGCTTTGCTGGGCTGCGATTTTGTGTTTTGCGAAGCCGGGGGGCTTCGGATTTGTGTTTGACGCCGGCTTTGCGTTTCCTCTTAAAATCGCAACCGCTTCGCTGGGCTGCGATTTTGGGGGATACGCACGTCGGACGTGTGTGAGCTGACCGGGGCCCGCTGTGCCCCGCGGCTTGGCCGCGGGACATTCGCTTTGCTTTGTGTTTTGGCTTTTTGGAAATATATTTTGGGGGCTGCTTATGAAAAAGACGCTTGCTGTTTTGCTTGTACTTGCGCTGGCGCTTTCGGCTTCTGCCTGCGGCGGGGCGGACGGCGCTGTCGATTACTCCGACGTCGATAACTGGGCCTGTCTCGAGACCGTGGCAGAGGCTGCGGCGGATGTGTTTTTTGTCTGCCCGACCGTTTATGGCGGCGGGGAGGGGGCGTACAACATGTCCATGGACGACGAGGCGGCGAGGGCGGATTTCCTGGGCGCCACGAACATGGAAAAGGGCATCTACGACGCGGACGCGCGCTTTTTCGCGCCATACTACCGTCAGGCGGGGCTGAGCGCCTACGCCCTCGGGGCGGAGGAGCGGGAGCCCTACCTTGCCGCCGCCTATGAGGATGTCCGCGGCGCCTTTGAATACTACCTTGACGAATACAACGGCGGCAGGCCCATTATCCTCGCGGGCTTCTCCCAGGGCGCGGACCTCTGCCTGCGCCTTATGAAGGACTATTTCGGCGACGGGGAGCTCGGAGCACAGCTGGTCGCCTGCTACGCCATTGGCTGGAGCATCACGGAGGAGGAGCTGGCCGCTTATCCGCACCTGCGCTTCGCCTCCGGCGCGGACGATACGGGCGTGATAATCGCCTTCAACAGCGAGGCCGAGTCCGTAACGGACTCCATGATGATACCCGCAGGGACGCGCACGCTGGCTATTAACCCGCTCAACTGGAAAACCGACGGCACCCCGGCGCAGAAGGAGGAGAACCTCGGCGCCTGCTTTACCAACTATTACGGCGAGATCGAAAGCGAGATACCCCAGCTCTGCGGCGCGTATATAGACCCCGTCCGCGGCGCGCTCAAGGTCACGGACGTCACCCCGGAGCAGTACCCGGCCGGGCTCGATATCTTTGAGGACGGCATCTACCACCTCTATGACTATCAGTTCTTCTACAGGAACCTGCAGCAGAACGTCGCCGACCGCCTCGAGGCCTATCTGGCCGAGTAAAAAAGGCCCGCACTCCGCTTCGCACCTCGGTTGTCCGCCAACGGCGGACAATCCGACGCTTCGCTCCGTGAGAAGTATTTTCGGCGACGTACACGCCGCCGCCGAAATGATTGCAGCTTCTTTCGCGGCCGCGGCCGCGAAACTCTGCGAGGCTTTTTCGATAGGCAAAAATCCCCGCCTCATGGCGGGGATTTTTGCGTTTGTTATACGGCCTCCTGCAATTCCTCATAAAACGCCTCGGTCTCCTCGGAGCTGTCGAGGGCGAATATACGAGTTATGTCAACCGTTTGGACGACGATATACGGCGGCTGCTCGGGGTTGAGGCTTATGCGCACGTTCTCATAGCCCTCTACGGTGAAGCGGCCCTCGAGCAGGTTCGGAAGCCCCGTGCCGGCGACGCGGCGGGCGGGCGGGAGCTTGGCTATCAGGTCCAGCCCGGTTATATCCTCGAGCGCTATCTCATATTTTTCGGCGCCGTGGCTGAAATACAGCGTGCCGTCTGCTATGCTCGCCTCAAAGGGCGAGCTGAAGCCCAGCGCGAGGGCTATGCAGAGCACGAGCAGCCCGACGAGGAGCGCGGCGGTCAGCGCCATGAATACCTTGCCCGCCGGGCGGCCGATGTTGACGCCCATGCCGGAGCCGGTGCGGTCGTTGATGAAGAGGTGGCGGTCGTTCGGGTTATTGTAGAACATGCCCCAGAGCCAGAGCTCATCCTCATCGATATAGCCCGGGTCGTCCCTGGTGAGCCGCTCCTGCGTGCGGCGGACGGTGAACTCCGTGGCGATGCAGATGCCTATGAGCACAAACATGTACACCGCCGTCAGCACCAGCGTCCAGAGCTCGCTGTCCATGCACAGATAGAAGAGGAGCATGAATATGGACGTAAGATAGCTTGTTGCGAGCAGCATCTTGGTCCAGTTGTAGCGCCGAACGCGGGTGAGGGCGGCGTTGACGTCCCTGTCGGGCCCGGCGACGTCGCCGCGCTGGCGGAGGATGAGGGGGTACATGAGCATGCACATAAGGCAGATAAACGCTATCGCCGCCGACATGAGTATGCCGCCCAAGCGCTCGGCTTCGTCCGCAGAGCACAGCGCCATGACAAGCGGCACAAGGGCTATCACAACCGGCGGCAGGAACGCGGAGCGCTTTACCGGCTTCGCGGGGTTAGCGGCGGCCCTGAGGTCCACAAACACGCCGCCCGTATGCGGCACGCTCCAGCCCTCGGCCTTCTTGAGCGCGGTGAGGGAGCGGTTCGCGCGGACATAGAACACGTACGGCACGATTATCGCCACGATAAGCAGCACTATGCTCCACATGATGAACTGCCCCATATCCAGCAGCGCCATCGCGGCAAAGGCCGCCGAGGATACGCCGCACCAGATCCAGACCGTGCGCTTGAAGCGCCTTAGTATCGCGTCCACGCGCTTATCGTGCAGCCCGGCGTAGTTGAGCGTGACGCCGAGGACGATGTTTTTCTTCGGCTTGGCGTCGTTCGTGAGCAGCACGCCGATTATGATAAGGCAGGGCAGCATTATTACCAGCCAGAATATGCTCATCACGGTTTCACCCATTGCTATCGCCTCCTCTGTAAGCCTCGCGGCAGAGCGCCGCGAACCCGTCCTCGCTCAGCCCGGCGAGGCGGGCCTCGGCGGCAATTATCCTCAGCGCGCCGGCGTATTTGTCGCCCAGCGCCCCGGCTCCGGGAGAGCCGGCCACCGCCGTGCCGCCTCGGCGGTCCGTCGTGATATATCCCTCCTGACGGAGCAGGCCGTAGGCCTTGTTCACCGTCATCATGTTCACGCCGCACTGCTCGGCCAGCGCGCGTATGGTGGGCAGCTTTTCGCCCGGGGCGAGCTCGCCCGAGGCGATGCCGAGGACTATCTCGTTGCGTATCTGCATGTATATCGGTGTCTTTGACGCCATGTCCAGGCATAAGAGCATATCACCGCCCCCTTTGTATTACTCAGTATAATACAAATAATGCAATGTGTCAAGCAAAAAAGCGGCGCCGGTAAGGCGCCGCCCTTCAGACCCTGATGCCTGTTTTCAGCCACCTGCCGCGTAGGAGGCGGATGAGGAAGAGCAGCCCGCGCAGGCCAAGCTCGCAGGCCATGGCGAGCCAGACCCCGGCGAGGCCGAGGCTGCGGCTGAGTATGGCCGCGGCGGGGATGCGCACGCCCCACATGCTCACGAGGTTCATAACGCTCGGCCAGAGCGTGTCCCCCGCGCCGCGCAGCGCGCCCGTCGCCGCGATGCTTACGGCATAGAGCGGCTCGGCGAAGCACTCGATGCGCAGCACCCTTGCGCCGAGCTCGCGCACCGCGGGGTCGGGCGTGAGCATGGAGAAGAGCGCGGGCGCAAACAGGTACATCGCAAGGCCCATCGCCGACATGAGCGCCACGGCGAGGCCGACGGAGATGCGCGCGCAGCCGGCGGCCTGGTCGGGCCTGCCCGCGCCGAGGCTCTGCCCGACGAGGGTGGTGGCCGCCGTCGAGATGCCGAAGCCGGGCATATAGCAAAGGCTCTCCGAGGTCACGGCGAGCGAGTGCGCCGCGATTGCGGCGTTGCTGTGCAGGCTTGAGACTATGCGCGTCGAGACAATCTGCGCCGAGTTGAGGACGGTGTTTTCAAGCGCCATGGGCAGGGCGATGCGCGCGGCGTTTGCCAGGCAGCGCCGCGTTGGACGCCAGGAGCCGCGCTCGAGCGTGAGGCGCAGGGCGGGGCTTTTGAAGGCCATGGCCCTGAACATCAGCGCCGCCGTGCAGAGCTCGGCGAGGGCGGTGCCGAGCGCCGCGCCCGCCACGCCCATGCCCGCGCCGGGCATGGTGAAGCCGAGGGCCGTCATTCGCGTGGGGAAGATGAGCAGGCTGTTGAACACCACGTCGAACAGGCACATGAGCGCGTTGAAGAGGCTCGGGATCTTCATGCTGCCGCTGCACTGGAGCATGCTGCCGGAAATAAGCCGCAGCTCCACGGCGGGGACGGCGAGGGCGTAGATGAGGAAGTAGCTCCCCGCGCCTGGGCGAATGGCTGCGTCGCCGCCGAGCCAGAAGGGCAGGCGGCGGCTTGCGAGCGCGCCGGCGGCGGCGAGCAGCAGGGCGAAGAGCATGACGGAGACGAGGCCCTGCCTCACTACGCCGCGGGCGTCGGCCTCGCGCCCGGCGCCTATGAGATGCGCCACCTGGACGGAAAAGCCCGTCGCCGCGGCGGTGCACAGCCCGCTCATAAGCCAGGCCGAGCTTGAAACCAGCCCGATGGCCGCGGAGGCGTCCGCTCCGAGCGAGCCGACCATGGCCGCGTCGATGTACTGCATGGCTATGCTGCTCATCTGCGCGAGTATGGCCGGGACGCTGAGCGTGACCACGCTCCTGAGCCGCCCGGAGAAGCTCTCCGGCATATTTACGATTGGGTTCAGGCTGGACGTAATAAGACTCCCCGTATCAGAAATCCAGCGTTGCGAAATAGTCCTCCGGCGTCTCGGCGCGGCGGATGAGCCTGCCGGAGCCGTCGGGCATGAGCAGGACCTCGGCGCTGCGCAGGCGGCCGTTATAGTTGTAGCCCATGGCGCGGCCGTGCGCGCCGGTGTCGTGTATGACAAGCGTGTCGCCGATTTTTATCTCGGGCAGCATGCGGTCGGTCGCGAACTTGTCGTTGTTCTCGCAGAGCGAGCCGGTGACGTCATAGAGGTGGCTGCACTCGGCGTTTTCCCTGCCGGCAACGGTGATGTGGTGGTAGGCGCCGTACATGGCCGGGCGCATGAGGTCGCAGGCCGAGGCGTCAACGCCGACGTAGTCCTTGTATATGTGCTTGAGGTGCAGCACCTTCGTCACAAGGCAGCCGTAGGGCGCGAGCATGAAGCGGCCCATCTCGGTGTAAATCTTCACGTCGCCCATGCCGGCCGGGACGAGTATGTCCTCAAACCTGCGGCGCACTCCCTCGCCTATGACGGCGATGTCCGGCGCGCATTCGCCGGGGCGGTAGGGAATCCCGACGCCGCCGGAGAGGTTGATGAAGTCTATATGAGCGCCGGTGAGGCGGTTGAGCTCCACGGCGAGCTCGAAGAGCTGCGCGGCAAGCTCCGGGTAATAGGCCTCGCTCGTCGTGTTGGAGGCGAGGAAGGCGTGGATGCCGAAGCGCCTGGCGCCGCCTGCGAGCAGCATGCGGTAGGCCTCTATTATCTGCTCATGCGTCATGCCGTACTTGGCCTCGCCGGGGTTATCCATGATGCGGTTGGCTATGGAGAACTTGCCGCCCGGATTGTAGCGGCAGCAGACCGTCTCCGGCACGGGGCCGACGTGCTCCATATAAAATGGGATGTGGCTTATGTCGTCAAAGTTGATTATCGCGCCAAGCTTCGCGGCGAGGCGGAACTCCTCGGCGGGCGTGTCGTTGCTTGAGAACATTATCTCCTCGCCCCTGATGCCTAACTTTTCGCAGAGCATGAGCTCGGTGAGGCTCGAGCAGTCCATGCCGCAGCCCTCGCTGCGCAGGAGCTCCATGATGGCCGGAGTGGGCGTCGCCTTAACGGCGAAATACTCACGGTAACCCCTGTTCCAGGCAAAGGCGGCGTTGACGCGGCGGGCGTTTTCGGTTATTCCGCGGGCGTCGTATAAGTGAAAAGGAGTGGGAAACTTGGCGCAGAGGCGCTCAAGCTGCTCGCCGTTTACGAATGGCATTTTTGTATTCGTCATTTTTGTCACCCCAAAACCTGAAATTTAGCGGTTGCACGCATGAAAATATTATAATATAATGGAATTCAGAAGTCAAAACACATTACGAGAAAAAAACCTTTAATTCGTTATGGGAAAATTGTATAATGTAATCAAGCCATGGGCCGGGCTGGCTGCCCGCCCGCACAGATTCGCAGACAGGAGGCAAACAAATGGAACAGAGAGAACTCGCGGAAAAATTTGTTTCCAATGATGACATCTACCTGTTTAACACCGGTGGAGCGCAGAGGGCCTACGACGCCTTTGCCTGCAAATACATACCGGAATTAGGGCTGCACCGCTTTGTGGTCTGGGCTCCCAACGCGAGGGAGGTGAGCGTCGTCGGCGACTTCAACGGCTGGGACGGCTCCGCCGCGCCCATGTACAGGCGCGAGGACGGCGTGTGGTGCGCCTTCCTGCCCAATGTCAAGAACGGCGACATATACAAGTTCCGCGTCGTCGGGGCGGACGGCTCGGTCGTGCTCAAGGCCGACCCCTTTGCGCTGCACGCTGAGACCGGCCCGGCAACGGGCAGCAAGGTCTGGGATATAGAGGGCTACGAGTGGACGGACGGCGACTATATGAACGCCCGCCGCGGCTACGACGCCATACACGCCCCGGTGAACGTCTACGAGCTGCACGTCGGCTCCTGGCGCAAAAGGCCGGAGGAGACCTTCCCAAACTACCGCGAGGTGGCCGACCAGCTGGCCGACTACTGCCGCAGGATGCGCTTTACGCACGTAGAGCTCATGCCGATAACCGAGTACCCCTTCGACGGCTCCTGGGGCTATCAGGTCACGGGCTATTTCGCGCCGACAAGCCGCTACGGCACCCCACAGGACTTCATGTACTTTGTGGACAAGCTGCACAGCGAGGGCATAGGCGTCATCATGGACTTTGTCCCGGCGCACTTCCCGCGCGACGCGCACGGCCTGCGCATGTTCGACGGCACGCCCTGCTTTGAGTGCAGCGAGCAGCGGATGGCCGAGCACCCGGACTGGGGCACGATGATATTCGACTACGGCAAGCCCCAGGTGCAGAGCTTCCTTGTCAGCTCCGCCATGTTCTTCTTTGACAAGTACCATATTGACGGCGTCCGGGTGGACGCGGTCAGCAGCATGCTCTACCTCGACTACGGCCGCAGCGGCGGCGAGTGGACGCCGAACAAGGACGGCGGCAACATCAATTACGGCGCGGTGGACTTTATGCGCAAGCTCAACTCCAGCGTGCTAACCGCCTTCCCCGGCGCCATCACCATCGCCGAGGAGAGCACGGCCTATCCGCTGGTCTCCCGCCCGCCCGAGGTCGGCGGCCTCGGCTTCACCTTCAAGTGGGACATGGGCTTCATGCACGACACCCTCGACTACATGTCCATGGACCCCTATTTCCGCAGCAGCAACCACAGCCGCATAACCTTCTCCATGATGTACGCCTATTCGGAGAACTTCATCCTCGCCTACAGCCATGACGAGGTCGTCTACGGCAAGTGCAGCATGCTCAACAAGATGTGGGGCGAGTATGAGACCAAATTTGCCTCGCTGCGCGCGCTCTACGGCTTCCAGTTCGCGCACCCGGGCAAGAAGCACACCTTCATGGGCGGGGAGTTCGCGCAGTTCAACGAGTGGAACTACCAGACCGAGCTCGACTGGGGCCTGCTCGACTACCCCCTGCACGACAGTATGCGCCGCTACTTCCGAGACCTCTCGCGCATATACGAGAGCACCCCCGCGCTCTACAGGATAGACGACAGCTGGGACGGCTTCCAGTGGCTGAACGTGGACGACGCGGCGCGCTCCTCCGTGGCCTTTATGCGCATGTCCCGCGGCTCGCACATAGTCTGCGCCGTGAACTTCACGCCAGTGCGCTACGACGGCTTTGTCATCGGCCTGCCCAAGCCCGGCGTCCTGCGTGAGATGATAAACTCCGACGACAGCAGGTACGGCGGCAGCGGCGTTATGAACTCGCCCGAGATTCGCGCGCACAAGAAGGCCTTCCTCGACTTCGCCTATTCCGCCGAGATAACCCTCCCGCCCATGAGCTGCGTCTACTTCCGCTTCTCCCCGAGCAAGCCGGGGAGCCGCCGCAAGCGTGCCAACGCGCCCCGCAAGACCGCGCCCAAGAGCAAGTGACAGGCCGGCGGAGCCTTCCGCTTATGAAAGGACTTGATTAAATGAAACGCGAATTCCAGCAGGCCCTTGCCGCAAAGGGCCGGGACCGTCTGCCGAACGTGCTGCTGGTGAGCGCGGAGTGCGCCCCCATCTCAAAAACCGGCGGCCTTGCCGACGTGGTCGGCACCCTGCCGAAGAGCCTCGCCGCCCTCGGCATCGACGCCCGCGTTATAACTCCGTACCACCGCTGCGTAAAGGACAGATACCACGACCAGGTGGAGCACATGTTCAGCTTTTCCGTCGACCTCGGCTGGCGCAGCCAGTACTGCGGCATAGAGCGGCTTGTCCTCGACGGGGTCACCATCTACCTTGTAGACAACGAGTATTATTTTGGCGACCGCATCTACCGCGGCGGCATGGCCGAGGGCGAGCAATATGCGTTTTTCACCCGCGCCGTGCTCGACGCCATACCCAACCTCGGCTTTTTCCCGGATATCCTGCACTGCAACGACTGGCACACGGCCATGATACCCGTCCTGCTGCGCACGCAGTACGGCCTTTATGTCCACGGGAAGATGAAAACCCTGCTGACGATACACAATATCGCCTACCAGGGCAAGTTTGGCTTTGACTTTTTTGCCGACATGCTGCGCGTGGACGAGCGCTACTACACGAGCGAATTCCTTGAGCTCAACGGCTGCGCCGCCTTCCTCAAGGGCGGCTGCGTCTTTGCCGACAGGCTGAGCACCGTCAGCCCGAGCTATGCCGCGGAGATATGTACGCCCTATTATGGCGAGGGGCTCGAGGGCATACTCAACGCCCGCCGCGCCCAGCTCTCCGGCATTATAAACGGCATAGACACAAAGGTTTTCAACCCGTTTTCCGACCCGCTTATAGCCAAAACCTATGACAGGGGCCACCTCAAGGGCAAGCAGGCCTGCAAGGAGGCGCTCATGCTCGAGATGGGCCTCCACGCCGGGCCGCGCACGCCGCTCATCGCCATGGTCACGCGCATGACGGGGCAGAAGGGCTTTGACCTTGTCGAGCGCGTGCTCGACGAGATGATGGGCCTCGACATCTGCTTCCTCCTGCTAGGCAGCGGCGAGTGGCAGTACGAGCAGTTCATGCGCGAGGCCGAGGAGAGGCACCGCGGCCGCCTGTGCGCCTACATAGGCTACAACGAGGAGCTCAGCCACCGCGTCTACGCCGGCGCGGACATGCTGCTCATGCCCAGCCGCTTTGAGCCCTGCGGGCTTTCCCAGATGATAGCCATGCGCTACGGCACCCTGCCCATAGTCCGCGAGACCGGCGGCCTGAGGGACACCGTCAAGCCCTACAACATGTACACCGGCGAGGGCAACGGCTTCTCCTTCGCCAACTACAACGCCCATGAGATGAAGGCGACCGTGGAAATGGCCGTGAACGTGTATCGCGGCCAGCCCGACGCCTGGCTGGCCCTGCAGAAGCAGGCCATGAGCGAGGACTTCAGCTTTGCGCGCTCCGCCGGGGACTACGCGAGGCTGTACATAGAAATGCTGTGACGTATGGCAGATAAGAGAAGGACTTTGGTATATTTCGGCGGGACGGCGCACGAGCTCTGGACAGAGCGCGGCCTCGAGGTCACGTACTCGGGGCGCACCGCCGTCGTGGCCGAGGGTGAGGGCAGGGAGATCCACGCCGAGGCCCCCGAGCCGAGGCGCGCCGGGGACGTAAAGGCGGGCTACAATGAGCTGGCCCGCTGCCTTGAGCTGGCCATAAGGCTGAACGCCGGGGCGCTCTCGCCGCTATCGAGCGCGTACTTCCGCGCCTCGGCGGAGGTGTCCCGCGCGATTGAGGACAATCCGGACTGGCGCAGGCTCCCGGCTACCTTCCGCGTACAGCTGGAGGGCGGGGCGGAGAGCATAATCCTTGTCGAGCTGCTGCGCCGGCTGCTTGACGACTGCCGCGCTGCCTGGGACGAGGCCGTCGCCATCGTCGGGGACTGCTGCACGCTGCGCATACCCAGGATGCGCCCCGGCGCGCCCGTGCCCATGGCGGCCGTGGCGGCGCTGCAGCCGAGGGACGCAAAGCTCATAGGCGTAATAAACGACAGGCTCTGCTCAAGGCTGTGGCAGGCCTGGCCCGGCGACTGGCTGCGCATCGGCGA
The DNA here is from genome assembly GCA_944385815.1 of uncultured Oscillospiraceae bacterium. Lineage (GTDB taxonomy): Bacteria > Bacillota > Clostridia > Oscillospirales > Oscillospiraceae > Scatomorpha. The sequence continues at coordinate 12,094 of CALWYQ010000134.1, forward strand.
GGGCGCCGTTGTGCGTGACGGCGAAGCCGACTTCACCATGCTGGCCGCCGTCCTCTGCTCGCGCGTATACTGCACAAAGGAGGAGCTGGCGGGGCCGCTGCGCGCGCTTTACACGCTCGAGCCGGCCAGATTTGCCGAATTATGATAGTTTCCGAACTTACCCCGTTCATAACGCACGATCCCGCGCGCGAGCGCTTTCATTCCCCGCTCGGCGCCGTGGAGACGGGCGCGGCGCTGCGCCTCGCCTTTTCGGACGGGCGCTCCGACGTAAAGCGCGCCGAGCTTGTGATTGCCGGGGACGACGGCTTTGAGCAGGCGCTGGATATGCGCCCCGAGGGCGGCGACTGGGCCGCGGAATTCACCGCGCCGGACGAGCCTGCCGCGCTCTGGTACAGCTTCCGCCTCACGCTCGAGAGCGGCGAGCTCTGGCTCTGCGCGGCCTACGGCGGCCGCTTCGGGCAGCTTATGAGCACGCGCGGCGAAGGCTTCAGGCTGACCGTCTACCGACGCGGCTTCAGCACGCCCGAGTGGTTCCGGCGCAGCGCGATGTATCAGATTTTCCCCGACCGCTTCGCCCGCGACCCGAGCAGCACCGCCACGGACGGCGTCCGGCGGCACATAGCCATGGGCCGGCAGGTCAAATACCACGAGGGCTGGGACGAGCCGGTAGACTGGCAGCCGAACAGCGCCGAGGGCTTTTACTTCCCGCTGGATTTCTTCGGCGGCACCTTCAAGGGCATAGAGCAGAGCCTGGACTATATCGCCTCGCTCGGCATAGGCGTAATATACCTCAACCCCATCGTCGAGGCGCGCAGCAACCACCGCTATGACGCCGGCGACTATATGCAGCCCGACCAGATCCTCGGCTCGCTCGAGGACTTTGAGAGCCTGTGCAAAAGCGCGGCGGAGCGCGGCATACGCATCATGCTCGACGGCGTGTTCTCGCACACGGGGGCGGACAGCATCTACTTCAACCGCGACAACCACTACCGCTCCGACGGCGCGTACAACGCCGGGACGCGCTCGCCCTTCTACTCCTGGTACGATTTCCGCAAGTGGCCGTCCGATTACCGCTGCTGGTGGAATTTCCCCGACCTGCCCGAGGTCAACGAGCACGACCCGGGCTGGGAGCGGCTTGTGATAACGGGCGGCGACAGCGTGGTCAAGACCTGGCTTCGCCGCGGCGCCTCCGGTTGGAGGCTCGACGTCGCCGACGAGCTGCCGGACGATACGCTCGCGAAGATACGCGCCTCGGCGCGCGAGGAAAAGCCCGACTCCGTCATCCTCGGCGAGGTCTGGGAGGACGCGGTCACAAAGTTCAGCTATGGCTCGCGGCGCAAATACGCCCTCGGCGACGCGCTGGACACCGTTATGAACTATCCCTTCCGCAGCGCTGTGCTGGACTTTTTGTGCTGGCGCACCGACGCATGGGCGCTCAAGGGCTTCCTCATAAGCCAGAGGCTGAACTACCCGCAGCCGATGTATTTCGCGCTGATGAACCTGCTATCATCGCACGATGTGGAGCGCGCCCGCACCGCGCTTGCCACGCGGCTCGACGCGCGCGGCATGAACCGCGAGCAGCAGGCGCGCTTCATAGTCTCGGACGCGCAGGACGCCCGCGGCGCGGCCATGCAGAGGCTGGCCGCCGCGATACAGTTCACCGTCCCCGGCGTGCCGAGCGTGTACTATGGCGACGAGACGGGCATGAACGGCATGCTCGACCCCTTCAACCGCGCCCCATTCACCACCGGCGCAAGGCCGCTTGTGGACTGGTACCGGACGCTTGGCCGGGCCCGCCGGGATAACGACGCGCTTTCCGTCGGCTCCGCTGCCTTCTATTCGCCCAACCCGGACGTGCTGTGCATACTGCGCTGCATCACCGGCGGCAGGGATATCTTCGGCGAAAGGGCGGAGGACGGCATCTTCCTGTGCGCCGTCAACCGCGCCGCAGAGCCGCGCGACCTTGTCTGCGACCTCTGGCTGGACAACACCGGCCTCACCGCGGCCGAGCTCGAGGCGCTCAAGGCCGCAAATCCCACTAAGGGCGAGTGCATACTCAGCGGCGAGCGCGTGAGCGTCGCCCAGGGCCTTGTAAAAATAACCGTCCCAGCCGAGGACGTCCGCCTCTATAAGCTCAGCTGAAAAGGCCGTAACAGCCTTCCCGGGCAATCACAATCCCTCCGGAAACGGGGGGATTTTTTGCTCTTTGACGATTTGCGCGGGCTGTGTTATTATCTTTTACGAGGTGATACGCTTGAAAACTGCGGTGCTGTTCGGCGCGGGACAGGCCGGGGCGGCCGTGCTGCGGCTGCTGTACGGCTATGAGCCGCTCTGCTTTGCCGACAACGACGAAAAAAAGCGCGGCGGGGAATTCTGCTCACTGCCGGTGCTCTCCGCAGCGGAGGCGCTCGCGCTCGGGCCGGACTGCGTTTTTATCTGCGTGACGGACGCCGCCCGCGCAGCGCAGATGCGCGCCCAGCTCGATGGCCTCGGCTGCGCGGCCGAGGTGCGCGACGCGCTGAGCCTGCGCGTTTTTGACGCGCGCGCCGCCGCGGCCAGGCTGCTGGCGGAGCGGATAAGCGCCCGCGGCGTGGGCGGCGATGCGGCGGAGCTCGGCGTATACCGCGGGGAGTTCGCCGCGCTAATAAACGCCGCCCTCCCGGAGCGGCGGCTCCACCTATTCGATACCTTCACCGGCTTTGACGCCGCCGATGTCGCCGCCGAGCGCGCGCTCGGTCTTTCAGCGGCCGGGACGGGGGACTTTTCCGCAACGGCGCGCGAGACGGTCGAGCGCCGGCTGCCGCGGCCGGAGCAGGCGGTGTTCCATGTGGGCCGCTTCCCGGAGAGCTTTGCCGGCTGCGAGGGGCTGCGCTTCTGCCTTGTCTCCATAGACGCGGACCTGTACGCCCCGACGGCGGCGGCCCTGCCGCTTTTTTACGACCGGCTCTCGATTGGCGGCGCGATCATCGTCCACGACGCCTTCGGACTGCAGTATCCGGGCGCCGGGCGCGCGCTCGAGGAATTCTGCGCCGCGCGCGGCCTTACGCCGGTGCCCGCCGCGGACATACACGGCAGCGCGATTTTGGTAAAGCAGGGAGGATAAACGCTTGAAATACCTCGAAACGGGCTCCTTTGAGCCGGAATTCAACCTTGCCTTTGAGGAATACGTCCTTGAGCACAGGCGCGGCGGCGAATACCTCATGCTCTGGCAGAACGTCCCGACGGTCGTTATCGGCCTCAACCAGAACGCCATGGCGGAGGTCAATCTCGAGGCCGCCGCGGCCCTCGGCGTAAGGGTGGTGCGCCGCGCGACCGGCGGCGGCGCGGTGTATCACGACCTCGACAACCTGAACTATTCCATCATCGCCGGCGCGGAGGACGCCGCCTCGCTCAGCCTGCGCCGCTTTATGGAGCCGGTGCGCGACGCGCTGCGCGCCCTCGGCGTGCCGGCGGAGATAAACGGCCGCAACGACCTCACCGCCGGCGGGCTCAAAATTTCCGGCACCGCCCAGCGCATCTCCGGCGGGCGTGTGCTGCACCACGGCACGCTGCTTTTCCGAGCCGACCTCGACGCCATGTCCGCGCTGCTCAGGCCGGACGAGGGCAAATTCAGCGGCAAGGCCGCAAAAAGCGTGCGCTCGCGCGTGGGGCAGATCTCGAGCTGGCTCCCGGATTACAGCGGCGCGCAGTTCAAGGCCGCCATGCTCGACTACCTCGGCGGCGCGCTTATCACGCGAGATAGCCTAAGCGGGGCGGAGCTCGGCGAGGTGCGGCGGATCGCCCGGGAAAAATACGCCTCGAGCGACTGGACGCTCGGCCGCACGGCGGACTTCGGCTTTACAAATTCGCGCCGCTTCCCGGCCGGGAAGATGGAGATCGCCCTCGAGGTCGGCCGCGGGCTCATAATAAACGCCGGGATAAGCGGCGACTTCCTTGCGGTACTGCCGCCGGAGGAGCTTATTTCGGCGCTTATCGGCTGCCGCTTCACTAAGCGGGACGTTGAGGAGGCCGTAAGGGACCTGCCCCTCGAGGGCATACTCGGCGGCATAAGCCGGGAGGAGCTGCTTTCGCTTATATTCGACTGATTCTCAAGCCTTGAGAAACTATGAAATTGCGACAAAATTGTCTCAGCGGATTTGGCTTTATCGCTGAAAATTTGAGAATTCAAAGCTTAACGTTGTAAAATTCTCATGCGCATAGTATAATAAACAAAAAGCCTGCGCGCCGACTCACGTGGCGCGCTTTTTTACACCTGACGGCAGAAAAGGAGGGGGATAGGTGTGAAGGATCTGCGGGATTTGGAGGAAATCTGGGCTAAATATGTGTATGAGGACGAGCTTGACCCCTCGGTCAGGCCGGAGATAGCGGAGTGCTGGCGGCGCTGCAAGGACGCCGGCGTGAACCCCATCGGGGGACGGGGCCGCATGGTAAACGACGAGGTTTTCCGCAGCATACGCGAGGCGAACTCCGATCTCATAGACGCGGCGATGCCGATAATGCGCAGCGTGTTTGAGATTGTCCGCCGCACGGGCTACCTGATGGTGCTCACCGACGGGGCAGGCTACGTGCTCGAGACCATAGGCGACGAGCGCATACTTGAAAAAAGCGGCGATCTGCGCTTTGTGCCCGGCGCGCTCTGGAACAACCTGAGCGTCGGCACCAACGCCATAAGCGTCGCGCTCGACTGCGACACGGCCATACAGATGGTCGGCGCGGAGCACTACTGCCGCACCCACCACGGCTGGACCTGCTCCGCCGCGCCCATACACGGCCAGGGCGGGGAGGTAATCGGCTGCATAAACATGTCCGGCGAGGCGAGCGAGGTCAACGACCACACCCTTGCCGTGGTGCTCTCCGCCGCGATAGGCATAGAGGGCAAGCTGAGCCTGCTGCACAACGCCGAGCTCATGCGCTCCGCCCTCGAGGGCAGCGCGGACAGCATAGTGCTCCTCGATTCGGCCTTCCGCGCCGTGTGGTGCAACAGCGCGGCGAGGCGGCTTTTGGGCTATGGCGAGGAGGAGCTGGCGGATATGGACTTCCGCGCGGTGGCCCCGGACGTGGACTGGGCGACCAAGGGCTGGCTCCACGGCGGCAGCTTCCTTGACGACGTGCGCGTGAAAACGCGCGAGAGCGTGGTGCGGTGCAGCGCCGCGGTGACCTGCGCGCCGGCCTTCGGCGCGAGGACGATAAACGTCACGCTCAAAAAGCAAAAGCACCTAATAGCCTCGGTGAACAACCTCAGCGGCAACCGCGCGGCCTACACCTTTGCGGATATCTACGCCTCGGACCCGGACATGAAAAAGGCTGTGGCCCTCGCCGCGCGCTACGCGCACTACGACGGGAATATCCTTATCCAGGGCGAATCCGGCACGGGCAAGGAGCTCATGGCCCAGGCCATACACAACGCCGGGAGCCGCGCGGACGGGCCCTTTGTCGCGGTGAACTGCGCCTCGCTGCACCGGGCGACGCTCGAGGCCGAGCTGTTCGGCATAGAATCCGGCGCCTCGGGCGGCAGGGAGGGCGCGCCCGGCAAGTTTGAGCTCGCGCAGGGCGGCACGCTGTTCCTCGACGAGGTCGGCGATATCCCGATAGAGTTCCAGGCCAGGCTCCTGCGCGCGGTTGAGACGCACAGGATAGTCCGCTTCGGCGGCACGCAGGAGATCGAGCTCGATATCCGGCTCATCGCCGCCACCAACCGCCGCCTCGGGGCCATGGCCGTGAGCGGGGCCTTCCGCGAGGACCTCTACTTCCGGCTGAACGTCCTCTCGCTCGAAATACCGCCGCTGCGCCGCCGCCCGGGCGACATACGCTTCTGCGCCGGGCGCTTCCTCGAGCGGCTCAACGCCGCCTCGGGCGGCGAGCCGAAGACCATGACCCCCGCGTTTATAGACACGCTTTGCGCCTACGACTGGCCCGGCAACGTCCGCGAGCTGCAAAACTGCATCGAGTGCGCCTTCTACTCGACCGGGGACAGCACGCTTACGCCGCAGAGCCTGCCGGGAGGCAGCGGCGGCGAGGCCGCCGGCGCGTCGCCGAGCGCCGAGGAGGGCGAGATCCTCTCCGCGCTCACCCTCTCGCGCGGAGATGTGGAGCGCGCGGCCGAGCGTCTCGGCATAAGCCGCGCGACGCTTTACAGGCATATCAAGCGCCTGCACATAGACGTAAAGGCCCTGCGTCATTCCGTCTCAAATCTCAAGCAGGACTGAGAATATCTGAAAAAGTCGCAGCCCATGAGATGAATTCGTTGAAATTCAGCTCATGGGCTTGTTATTTTTAAGACTATTTGTGCAATTAGCGCAAGGGGCTTGAACTCATATTATGGTAATCGCTGAAAATATGAGAATTTCAAGCTTGAACTTGAGAATTCACATGGGTGGGAGTATAATGATAGACACAAGGAAGCTCAGGAGGTGAGAAACTTGAGGAAATTTATCGTAGAATTCGGCATGGGCACGGACTTCCACGGGCAGGACGTGACCAAGGCCGCTAAAAAGGCGGCCAAGGACGCCATCTCGCGCAGCTGCCTGTGCGGGCTTGACGAGGTCCTTGAGCTGACAGACTTTAAAACTCAGGTGTTCATCCGCGCGACTGTCGCCGTGACGCGGCCGGAGGAGGTCGACTGCGCGGCGGTGGCGGAGGTGTTCCCGGTTGGGACGGTGGAGGTCGTGCCCGTGCAGGGCGGCCTGCGCTGCGACGGGCTTTGCATCCCGGCCTTCGGCGACTGTGACAAGAGCATAGAAGCGGCTGTCGCCGCGGTTGAAGTTTATATCAGCGATTAATTTTTTACCAGAAGGAGGTTAAAGAATGGCAATCAGCAACGAGCAGATGAAGGACATGTATGTGAAAATGCGCCGCATACGTGACTTCGAGAGCGCGGCCGCGAAGCTGTTCGCGGAGGGTAAAATACCCGGATTTGTCCACCTGTACCTTGGCGAGGAGGCCATAGCCCCCGCCGTGTGCGAGTGCCTGCGGGATGACGACTACATCACCAGCACGCACCGCGGCCACGGCCACATTATAGCCAAGGGCGGGGATCTGAACCTGATGATGGCCGAGCTTTTCGGCCGCGAGACCGGTTACTGCAAGGGCAAGGGCGGCTCGATGCACATCGCCGACCGTGACAAGGGCATACTCGGCGCCAACGGCATTGTCGGCGCGGGCCACTGCATAGCCTGCGGCGCGGGCCTCTCCATCAATATCCGCGGCACCGACCAGGTCTGCGTCTGCTTCTTCGGCGACGGCTCGACGAACCAGGGCACCTTCCACGAGTCGCTGAACATGGCGAGCATCTGGAAGCTCCCGATAATCTTCGTCTGCGAGAACAACCACTACGGCATCTCGATGAGCCAGGACCGCCACCAGGCCATAAAGGACGTCGCCGACCGCGGCGCGGCCTACAACATCCCCGGCATCGCCGTAGACGGCAACGACCCCATGGCCGTCTATGAGGCCGCCGAGGAGGCCGTCGCCAGGGCGCGCGCCGGCAAGGGCCCGACCCTCCTCGAGTGCAAGACCTACCGCCAGCACGGCCACTTTGAGGGCGACCCCGCCATTTACAAGCCGAAGGAGGAGCAGGCTGCGTGGATGGAGAAGGACCCCATGCCGCGCTTCGCAGGCTTCCTTGTTGAGAACGGCGTTATGACCGCGGAAGAGGTCGAAGCCGTTGACAAGCAGGTCGCAAAGGAGATAGAGGACGCTATAGCCTTTGCCGACGCCCAGCCCATCCCCGGCGTGGAGACCGCAGTCGTGGATGTTTATTCCGACATAGTAGAGGAGGTGCGCGACAGATGAAGATGATGACCTATTCCGAAGGCATCCGCGAGGGCATGAGCATCAGGATGCGTGAAGATCCCAACGTCCTGCTCTTCGGCGAGGACGTAGGCAGGTTCGGCGGCTGCTTCGGCGTGTCCGCCGGCATGATAGACGAATTCGGCCCTGAGCGCGTGCGCGATACGCCCATATCCGAGGGCGCCATCATCGGCTGCGCTGTCGGCGCCGCCGCCACGGGCCTCAGGCCCATAGCCGAGCTGATGTTCTGCGACTTCCTCACTGTCGGCATGGACCAGCTTGTGAACCAGGCCGCCAAGATGCGCTATATGTTCGGCGGCAAGATCTCCATGCCCATGGTCGTGCGCCTGCCCGCCGGCGCCGGCACCGGCGCCGCGGCCCAGCACTCGCAGAGCCTTGAGGCCTGGCTGACCCACGTCCCCGGCCTGAAGGTCGTCTACCCCTCCTGCGCGGAGGACGCGCTCGGCCTCATGCTCTCGGCCATAGACGACGATAACCCCGTCATGTACTTTGAGAACAAGGTCCTCATGGGCGTAAAGGGCGAGGTGAACTCCCTCGAGCCCATCCCCCTGGGCAAGGGCAAGGTCTGCCGCGAGGGCGGCGACGTCTCGATAATCACCTACGGCAAGCAGGTTTACGACGCCCTTGAGGCCGCCGAAAAACTGGCCGCGGACGGCATAAGCGCCGAGGTCATCGACCTGCGCAGCCTCTACCCGCTGGACAAGGCCCTGATAGGCGAGACCGTCAGCAAGACCCACCACGCCATAGTGGTCACCGAGGAGGTCCGCCGCGGCGGCTACGGCGGCGAGATAAGCGCCATCATCGCCGAGGAGTTCTTCGACTACCTCGACGCCCCGGTGGCCCGTATAGGCGCACTGGACACCCCGGTGCCCTTCGCGCCCGTGCTGGAGCAGTACTACATGCCCAACGCCGCGGACATCATAAAAGCCGCGAAGAACATGTTCTGAGTTAACAAAACACTGCCGCGGCCCGCGTGAGATAACCGCTTGCGCGGGCCGCATTTTTGAATGGAGGCGCGACGTGGCTTCGATAGGCATAATCGCTAACCCGGCGTCGGGCAAGGACATACGCCGCCTTGTCTCCTACGCCACAACGATAGACAATAACGAGAAGGTCAATATCTGCAAGCGCATTGTCCTGGCCGCCCAGGGGCTCGGCGTGGACGAGACCGTTTTCATGCCGGATACCTTTATGATGGGCTACGCCGTGCTCGACGCGCTCGAAAGCGACGGGGTGCTGAAATCAAAGCTGACGCTGCTCGACTTCGACATAGAGGCGACGCTGGACGACACCATACGCGCCGCCCGCATGATGGAGGAGCGGGGCGTCGGCTGCCTTGTCGTGCTGGGCGGGGACGGCACCTCGCGCGCGGCCTGCAAGGGCATCACCGAAACTCCGCTTATGAGCGTCTCCACGGGTACGAACAACGTCTATCCCGCCATGATGGAGGGCACCGTCGCCGGCATGGCCGCGGCCGCCGCGGCGCTGATGGGCGAGAGCGCCAGGGAGTGCTGCATACACGACAAAAAGATAAGCGTGTACGTAAACGGCGTCCTGCGCGACATCGCCCTAATAGACGCCGTTGTCTCCGACGACTTTTACGCCGGCGCGAAGGCCATATGGGACCCCGAGCGGATACGCCGCATCGTTGTCACGCGCTGCCACCCGGCCACGATAGGCTTCTCCGCCGTCGCGGGGGCCTATGAGATAGTCGAGGACACGGACGATTTCGGCCTTGCGGTGACGCTCGGCCACACCGGCCGCGGCGTGCTCGCGCCCATCGCCGCGGGCGTGCTCACGCCGGTGCATGTTGAGAGCGCGCAGCGCGTGGAGCTGGGCGGGGACTATACCTTTACGGCGGAGACCCGCTGCATGATAGCCCTCGACGGCGAGCGCGAGGTCCGCGTCCAGCCCGGGGACAGCGTGACCATGCGCATAAACCGCGACGGGCCCTGGCGCGTGCTGCCGCGGAAGATACTCAGCCGCGCCGCCGGGCTCGGCATGTATAACATACAGGTTTAGGAGGTCAGTCAATGGCTAAAGTAATAGTTATGCCCAAGCTTGGGCTTACGATGACAGAAGGCACGGTAGTAAAGTGGCTCAAGGCCGAGGGCGAAGCCGTGAAGGAGGGCGAGCCCCTCTTCGAGGTGGAGACCGACAAGCTCACCAATACCATAGAGGCGAGCGTCTCCGGCACGCTGCTTAAAATCGCCGAGCCCGAGGGCGCGACCGTGGAGTGCCTCAAGCCCCTCGCCGTCATAGGCGAGCCCGGCGAGGACTATGCCGCGCTTTTGGGCGGCGCGCCCGCAGCGCCCGACGCCCCGCCCCCGCCGCCGGCGGAGGGCCCGAAGGCCCCGCCACCGCCGCCTGCCCGCGCGCCCGGAGAGCGCGTCCTGGCCTCCCCGGCCGCCAAGAAGCTCGCAAAGGAGCTCGGGATCGACCTCGCGCTCGTCCCCGGCTCCGGACCCAAGGGCCGCATAACGGAGGAGGACGTCAAAAACTATAAGCCCGCTCCGCCCCCCGCGCCTCCCGCGCCGCCGGCCGGGCCGGGCGTCAAGGCCAGCCCTCTCGCGGCCAAGGTCGCAAAGGACATCGGCCTCGAGCTCAAGGACGTCGCCTCCCGGGGCCGCGTCCTGGCCGCGGACATACTCGCCGCCGTTGAAAAGGGCGGCGCCGCGCCGGCGGAGGAGGCCGCGCGCGAGGAGACGGTGCCGATGAACGGCATGCGCAAGGCCATAGCGAGGAACATGCAGAATTCGCACATGACCAGCCCCACCGTTACCTTCAACCTCGGCATAGACATGACCGAGCTCAAGCGCCTGCGCGAGCAGCTCAAGAGCGAAAACGTAAAGGTCAGCTACACGGACATCCTCGTCAAGGTCGTCGCCAGGGCGCTGACCGAGTTCCCGGCCCTCAACTGCTCGGTTGAGGACAACAGGATAATCTACAAGCACTATGTCAACATGGGCGTCGCCGTCGCGCTCGATAACGGCCTGCTCGTGCCCAACATCCGCGACGCGGACAAAAAGAGTCTCACGGAGATCTCCGCCGAGGTCAGGGAGCTCGCCGCCGCCGCGCGCGAGGGCCGGCTGCCCATGGACGCCCTGACCGGAGGCACCTTTACCATAACCAACCTCGGCATGTACGGGATTGAGAGCTTTTCGCCGATAATAAACCAGCCCGAGGTCGCCATACTCGGCGTCAACACCATGCAGGACAAGGTCGTCGTTGTTGACGGCGAGATCTGCGTGCGGCCGATAATGAACCTCTCCCTCACCGCCGACCACCGCGTTATCGACGGCTCCGTCGCGGCGCAGTTCCTGCAGCGGGTCAAGGCGCTGATGGAAAAGCCGGCGCTGCTTCTGGCGTAAGGAGGCGGCCATGAAAGAAATAGTAATGCCCAAGCTCGGCCTCACAATGACCGAGGGCACCATAACAAAGTGGCTCAAGGCCGCCGGCGAAGCCGTTAAGGAGGGCGAGCCCCTCTTTGAGGTGGAGACGGACAAGCTCACCAATACCATAGAGGCGGGAGCCTCCGGCACGCTGCTCAGGATATACGTCCCGGAGGGCGGCTCGGCCAAATGCCTCGAGAAAATAGCCGTCATCGGCGAGAGCGGCGAGGCCCTGCCCGACGACGGCCCGGCCCCCGCGGCCGCGCCTGCGGAGGCGGCTGAGGCCCCGGCGGAGGCCGGAAGCGTGCTTGTGCTCGGCGGCGGGCCGGGCGGCTATGTCGCCGCCATCCGCGCCGCGCAGCTGGGCGCGAAGGTCACGCTTGTAGAGAGCGTCAAGATTGGCGGCACCTGCCTCAACCGCGGCTGCATGCCCACAAAGGCGCTGCTGCACTCGGCGGAGGTCTATGAGCTCGCGACAAAGTCGGAAAGCATAGGCATAATCGGCCGCGACGTCGCCGTTGACTGGGCAAAGGTGCAGGCAAACCGCCAGAGCGTGAGCGACAGGCTCACGGGCGGCGTCGCCGCGCTCATGCGCGCCAACAGGATAACGGTCGTGAACGGCGAGGCCGTGTTCACCGGGCCCAAAACCGTCAGCGTAGGCGGGAAGAGCCTCAGCGCGGACAAGGTCATCATCGCCACGGGCTCGCACCCGATAATGCCGCCCATCCCCGGCGTCAGCGAATGCGCCGCCTGCATAGATTCCACCGGCGCGCTCACGCTCGACCACGTGCCCGAGAGCATGCTCGTCATAGGCGGCGGCGTTATAGGCATAGAGCTCGGCAGCGTGTACCAGCGCTTCGGCACAAGGGTCACCATCGTTGAAATGCTGCCCAAGCTGCTCCCGCTCATGGACGCGGAGCTCACCGGCATGGTGCGCGCCCAGCTCGAGGCCGCGGGCATGGAGATACTGACCGACTCGGCCGTCCTCTCCGTCGCGGACGGGGAAAACGGCGCGCTGGTCAGGGTCAGGACCCCCGCCGGCGAGCGCGAGATAAGCGCCGAAAAGGTCCTTGTCTGCGTGGGCCGCGCGCCGAACACCGAGGGCATCGGCCTTGAAAAGGCCGGCGTAAGGACCGAAAAGGGCTACATTGTGACAAACGATCGCCTTGAGACCAGCGTCCCCGGCGTATACGCCGTCGGCGACTGCAACGGCAAGCTGATGCTCGCCCACGCGGCCATGGCCATGGGCGAGGCGGCGGCGGAAAACGCCATGGGCGGCGACGCAAGCTTCGACCCCGCTACAAGCCCGAGCTGCTGCTATGTCGGGCCCGAGTTCGCCTGCGTCGGCTATACCGAGGAAATGTGCGCCGAGCGCGGCATTGAGTACAAGGTCGGGCGCTTCCCCACAAGCGCCAACGGCAAGAGCCTTGTCGTAGGGGCAGTGGACGGCATGGTGAAGGTCGTCGCCGGGGCCAGATACGGCGAGATCCTCGGCGTGCACATCCTTGCCGCGGACGCGACGGACATCATCGAGGAGGCCGCGCTCGCGATACGCCTCGAGGCCACGCTCGACGAGCTCATAGACACCGTACACTGCCATCCGACCGTCAGCGAGGCGCTGCGCGAGGCCGCCCTCGCCGCCGACGGCCGGGCCATACACATCCCGAACAGGAAAAAGTAAGGAGTGAGCACCATGCTTGAAGCAGCCTTCATTTTTATCGCGCCGGGCGCGGACCCCGCCGTCCACCGCGGCGTTGTCGAGACCCCGGGCGTCCGCCTGACGAGCATCGGCGTCGCCACCTATGAGCAGGGCGCGGC
>CALWYQ010000135.1 GCA_944385815.1 uncultured Oscillospiraceae bacterium
ATGATGAGGGGGAGCATCCCCATGTCCACATGATGGCGTGGTCGACGGTGCCCGGTGAGGCATACCTGACGCGGGACGGTATCCGCAAAATCAAGTCCACGCTCACCAATCAGATCTTCAAACAGGAAATACTCCACACCTACGAACAGAAGTCACAATCGCGGGATGAGTTGGTGTGGGAGGCCCGCCGTGCGATCCGGCGACTGACCCAGGAAATGGCTCGGTGCGTCTACGCCTACCCGGAGGCGGAAGAATTAATGCAGACGCTCTCTGCACAATTGGAAACGGTCAAGGGCAAGAAGTCCTACGGCTACCTCCCAAAGTCTGTCAAGAAAACCGTGGATGAGGTAGTGGACAAGCTGGAGGAACTGCCGGTAGTGCGTGAGTGCTACAACCAGTGGTGCAGACTCCAGGGCGAGGTGGAAAGCTACTACCACGACAAACCCAGAAAACGAAAAAAGCTGTCCCAGGAGAAAGAGTTTCGGCAGATCAAGAACGCCGTCATTCAGGAGGCGGAACGGATACGGTTGGGGGATATTACCTTCGAGGACGCTGACCTGGCTGGGCATGACGAACCGGAGCAGGTACAAAATGAGTCCTATGCCTGCTGGGAGTTGCGGCGGATCATCCGGGACGAAAGACTTTCGCTGGAGGAGCGGGATGGCGCGGTGGAGGAGTTGGAACAGCTTGCCCGACTCGGTGACGCCCACGCTCAGTACCTGATGGGACAGCTCTACCGGGACGGTCCTCTGCTGATCCCGGACAGTCAAAAGGCGAAAGCCTGGCTCGCTCAGGCGGCAGAGCGTGGTCTGCCGGAGGCACAGTACGCCCTTGGCAAGCTGCTTCTCTCTGACGATTGGGAGGTGCGCGACCCGGAGAAGGGCATCCGCTGGCTGAAGGAAGCGGCGGAGCACGGAAACCAGTGGGCCGCCTACCGGCTTGGGAAAGAGTATCTCAGCGGCGAATTTGTGTCAAAGGATGCTACCGAAGCGGCGGATTGGTTCACAAAACCGGCGGAGACCGGCAACCAGTACGCCCAGTATATGCTGGGCAAGCTGTGCCTGACGGGACAGGGGCTTCCACAAGACCAGACTCAGGCGATGGTGTGGTTCAGCCGCTCCGCCGCCCAGGGAAATCAGTATGCTCAGTTCTTCCTGGAGCAGAGAAACGATCTCCACCCGCCCTCTGTGATGCTGGCGGTCACACAGTTGCTCTACCACATGAGTCGGATCTTCCAGGACAACTCTGTGCCGCCCGCCGGCCCGACGGGCCAGCAGGTGGATCGAAAACTCAGGCGGAAGATCCAGGAGAAGAAGATCGCTATGGGTCACAAGCCGGATGACCATGAGGAGCAGTGGCCTGAGATGACCATGTAAGCGGCGCAGAAAATGAGCCGCAAAACAAAGAATAAAATCCCTTCCGCGAGAAGGGTAGAAAGGAATCTAATGAAACGATCCAAGTACAGCTCGTTCAACGAACTTCCCCTGATGCTGACCGTGCAGGATGTGGCCGATGTGCTGGGCATCGGGCTGGCCCACGCCTATGAGGTGGCCCACCGGCAGGATTTCCCCACCATCACCCTGGGCAGCCGGATCATCGTCCCCCGTGATAAGTTCATGGCGTGGATTGATGAACAGGTAGCCAAAAAGGCGGAAATATTTTAGTGGCTATTTCAAAGATTCTGTGGTATTTGTTTGTGTTGCAATAAGCGCCCGCAGGCACAATGCATGCGAGCAACCGAGCGAAGCGAGGCGCTTAGCGAGTCGTAAAGGAGGGATGAACAATGGCAAAGAAGCGGGCAAACGGCGAGGGCAGCATCCGTAAAAAGCCCAACGGCCGCTGGGAGGGCAGATACACCCAGGGCATCGACCCCGGCACCGGTCGCGCCATCCAGAAAAGCGTATCCGCCCGGACGCAGGCCGAGTGCAAGGAAAAGCTGGCAAAGGCCATCCGGGACAACCGTGGTATCCTGGTGAACCACAACGAGGACTACACCGTAGCGGAGTGGTGCAGGCTGTGGTTTGAAACCTACAGCAAGCCGGTGATTCGGCCCAACACCGCCAAGACCTATGAGAACATGATCGAAAACCACATCGTACCGGCCATCGGAGGAATCAAACTCAAACGGCTCACCGCCATCCAGATCCAGAAGATGTACAACGATTCCAAGACCAGCGGGCGGGTGCAGCGATTCGAAAAAAAGACTGACACGGCCCTGTCTGGAAGTACGGTGCGGCGCATCCACATGGTGCTGTCCTCGGCACTGAAGCAGGCGGTCAAGGAGCGGCTCATTCCCTACAACCCCTGCGACAACTGCCGTATCCCGCCCAAGGAGAAAAAGGAGATGACTATTATCCCGCCGGAGAAACTGGGAGTATATCTCAGCGAGGCGGAGAAATACGGCGTCCTGCCCATGTTCTTCCTGGAACTGTCCAGCGGCCTGCGGCGTGGGGAGCTGCTGGCGCTCCAGTGGGATGACCTGAATGTGAAGGATCGCATCCTTTCGGTAAGCAAGCAGGTCACCCGGATCGACGGGGAGTTGGTGATAACGGAGCCGAAAACGAAGAACTCTGTCCGTAAGGTGGCACTGTCCCAGCAGGCGGTGGACATTCTGGTGCGGGAGCATGAACAGCACCCCGATAACCCCATCCTGTTCCCGTCGCCCCGTACCGGCGGCTATTGGAGTCCAGATGCGGTGTCCAGGATTAACCGGAAGCTGCTGGCGAAGGCGGGCATCGAGGAGCATGTTCGCTTTCATGATCTGCGCCATACTTTCGCCACGATGGCTCTCTCCAGCGGCGTGGATGTGAAGACCCTGTCCAGCATGCTGGGCCACTACAGCGCCGGGTTCACCCTGGATACCTATACGCATATCACCAATGATATGCAAAGAGGTGCAGCGGAGAAAATCGGCGGCTTCATGGAAACGGCCACGGCCAAGCCGGAACCGGAGCCTCCCGAACCTCCGGAGGAGAGCCGGTGCAAGGTGATACCGTTCGAGAGGGTGGGGTAATAGAAAAGAAGCCCAAGGGACAAGATAATCGTCCCTTGGGCTTCTGCCTTTGTTAATGCGTAGAGATTATAAAGTTGTCCTACTGTTTTTCATAGTACTGAGTAATATATGCATTGCTTGTTAGGGCATTGACATAGATGCTTTCGTGTTGCATTATGGTCTCTGATTCTTGCTTTGCTTCTTCGCTGGTTTGAAATGCCGAAAAAGAAATATACATGGGTTTGCTATCAGTATCACCATACAAAACCCTTACTGTGCCGTCATCACACTTTTGAATATCTTTCACCAGCGCATTTATTAACAGATTAGCAGTGTGAAGGGTAACGGACTGCTTTAAGAAACTAAACTCAATGCTACCTATGAAAGTTAATGCAATCTTGTCGCCAATACCGAGGGATGCTTCCGCATTGTTCATAGTAACAGCTGTTGAACTCGTGGATGTAAGTTTGGCGCTCAAGCGAACAACTTTCTTCTCACATAGGAGCAAATAAAGCTCATCAATATCTTGCTGTTCTTCCAGAGATAATGCGTTCAACAAACCTGGAGAAATTGAAATGGCAAGTTTGCTCTCTATTGCACTTAAACGATTAAAGAAAGATTTGTAACGACGAAAATATCCTTTTATATCCGATAGAGAAATATTTCCGTCTTCAGAGAGGATGTTATCTTCACGATTATATAAATGTGCCAAGAGTGCTGCAGCAATACTAAAACTATCAGCAACTTCTCTAATACTTTTTGCCTTCTCAAATTGCACCTTAAAATTGAGCGTATGTTTATTTTCGCCAAGCAGGAATGCAATATTAAAAGCAACAATGGAATCAGGCTCGGAACGCAAAATTACTTTATCCTTAGTTCGGCTACGCAACAGCGTTATAGTTTTTTCTTTCCCGTCTACATCAAGTGTAATAGGCACAGGGTCTACCGCCGGGCCAACTAAGAATTGGGTTATGTTGGTTTTTTCTTCTAATGGGAATTTGGTGCCCAGGTGTCCAACTGTTGTAGAAACTGAAGTAACACCTTCGACCGGAACGACACGCCCTTCGGCGTATACAATTTCCAAAGCGGATAAGAAATTCTTATACGCCTCTCCGTCGCTAAAATGCAAGGTGCCACTTATATTAAACATATCGTCAGAAAAAATTTCTTTGAGTTTATTTGCCATATTACCAGTCCCTTCTGATTTCTTCCAGTACCAGAATTTTACTGATTAGAACATTCTTCTGCATTAAAATATCGTCCTGGTTTTCGAAACAACTACCAGGTAAATCGGTTATAGTTTTAATAATTTCAATTCGGGCACGGATATCCGGAACGATGATATACCGTATATCATCATACGAAAAGTCAAGCCAAAGTTTTTTGTATCTATCCTGTTCTAACCCCTTGCTGATTTCGTCGGCCAAAGAAATTATATAAGGATTAGCGATGATGCTTTCTGTATTCAAAGCAGTAAGCACCTCAACACTCGGAACATATCTCCACTCACGCTCATCATGAAAATTTTTGCAGATTTCAATTGTAGCAGAACTGGAATCGCGACGAGCGATTTTTCTCTTCATAATCCCTCGCAATGGTTTGATGTACGCTAAACGATTGATTACATCTTGAGAATATTCTTCTGGAATGTCATCATCCTTAAAAACTCGACTAAATAGAGCAGAAAAATCTTTTGCATATTGAGAATCTTTGTTAAGGTAGTGAACCGGCTGAAGATGCTTTTTTTCACCCCAACTTTTCGAAAAAGCCACTGCATATTCGCCATAATAAGTAAAATGTGTGTTGTTCTTTTCGAGATCGGCCTGTTCATCCTTGCTTAAGGATTCATAAACATCACCAACACCATTTACAGCGAATGAATCTGCAAGTTTGTGAAAAGGAATATCACAGAAACACTTTTGCAAAATGGCGACTTCGTTAAATAAGCGAGTGCCATTTCGGATATTTAAGTAGTCTATGGTTTCAATACAATACCGTGGAATTATGGCCCTGCGGAGGAGAATGGAGTTTAGGTATTCTTGCTTTTTCATAAAATGAAAAAGCGTATTGGCACTCTGAGCATAATCATCATATGGTAGATAAATTGGGCTATTGGCGGGCATACCATCATCTCCATCTGGTTGCTAAAGTCAAAAAGCCGCATGGGAATATACCCATACGGCTACCTTGGTGGCGCAAAGGCTCACCGTAGAATTATTATAAAGGATAAGTTTGGAAAACTCAAGAATTCATCGTATACGAAAAGAAGAATAGGGCAGTTGCGCCAATTAGGGATAGGTTAGGGATTTGACGGTTTTAGCCGCAATCCTCAATCATGTACCCACCGCTTTTCTGCCCCTGAAACCACCACAGAACCGCAATCGTCCAAACTACAAAAACAGAACAAAAAATGCAGAAAAACCGCCTAAAAATGCGGTTTTTCTGAAAAAGGTGGTCCGAGTGACAGGATTCGAACCTGCGGCATCCTGCTCCCAAAGCAGGCGCGCTACCAACTGCGCTACACCCGGATATGAAGTTGTGGGGTGGCCTGGGCGTATTCTCCCAAAGCTGGCGCGCTACCAGCTGCGCAACACCCGGATATGTACGCCGTTGAACCGGCCTGAAAATTATACTATAATGCTTCCAAAACTGCAACCTTTTCTTCGTTGTGTTTTTCGACGAAGTGTGGTACTATCTACTGCGGAGTGTGAAGCATATGCGAATGAGAAGGAAACCGAACCTGATACCGAGGATAGAGCGCTGCGCGCACCTTCTGGAGAACTCGCCGCAGGAGCTGCGCGGCAGCTGGCTGGACATGTACGCCGTGTTCTCCGAGCTGCGCGTGGAGCTGGGCTGCGGCAAGGGCCGCTTCACCTGCGGCATGGCCGCGCGCGAGCCGCGGGTGCTGTTCGCCGCGATAGAAAAGGTCCCAGACGCGCTTGTTGTAGCCATGGAGCGCGCGGAGGAGCGCGGCCTCGGCAACCTGCGCTTTATAGCGCGCGACGCCGCGGAGATAGGCGAATTCTTCGCCCCCGGCGAGGTGAGCCGCATATATATAAACTTCCCCGACCCCTGGCCGAAGAAAAAGCAGTATAAGCGCCGCCTGACCGCGCCGGGCTTTCAGAAGCTCTGCTGGGAGGCGCTCGCCCCGGCGGGGGAGATACATTTCAAGACCGACAACGCGGACCTCTTTGAGTGGAGCCTCGAGCAGTACGAGCGCTGTGGCTGGACGCTGCGCGAGGTAACGCGCGACCTGCACGCGGACGCGCCGGAGTGCGTAATGACCGACTACGAGGCCAAATTCCGCGAGCAGGGCGTTAAGATAAACCGGCTTGTCGCCGTGAAGGGGGAGAGCTTTTCATGCGGCTGATATCCTGGAACGTAAACGGGCTGCGCGCCGCGGTGAAAAAGGGCTTTATGGAGAGCTTCGCGGCCCTGGACGCTGACGTGTTCTGCCTGCAGGAGACCAAGCTCCAGGCCGGGCAGATAGAGCTCGAGCTGCCGGGCTATCACCAGTACTGGTGCTATGCCGAGAAGAAGGGCTATTCAGGCACCGCCGTGTTCACTAAGGCGGAGCCGCTCGCCGTGACGTACAATATGGGCGTCGAGCCGCACGACCACGAGGGCCGCATCATAACCTGCGAGTTTGAGGACTTCTACCTTGTCTGCTGCTATACGCCGAACTCCCAGAACGAGCTAAAGCGCCTCGACTACCGCATGAGCTGGGAGGACGACTTCCGCGCGTACCTCCTCGCCTTAGACGCGAAGAAGCCCGTAATAATGTGCGGCGACCTCAACGTCGCGCACGAGGAGATAGACCTCAAAAACCCGGCTACGAACCATATGAACGCCGGCTTTACGGACGCCGAGCGCGGAAAGATGAGCGAGCTGCTCGCGAGCGGCTTTACCGACTCCTTCCGCTATCTCTATCCCGACCGGCGCGACGCCTATTCCTGGTGGAGCTTCCGCGCCGCGGCGAGGGAGAGGAACGTCGGCTGGCGCATAGACTACTTCATCTGCTCGGACAGGCTGCGCGGGCGCATCGCGGACGCCTTTATCTGCCCGGAGATAATGGGTTCCGACCACTGCCCTGTGGGGCTTGAGCTGCGGTGAGCGGGTTCAATATAGGCCCGGTGCGGCTCGCCGGGCGGGCGGTGCTCGCGCCCATGGCCGGGGTGAGCGACGCGGCGTTCAGGACGCTGTGCTTTGAGCAGGGCGCGGCGCTGTGCTGTACGGAGATGGTCAGCGCGAAGGCGCTGTGCTATAATGACAAAAAAACCGCCGCGCTGCTGTACATACCTGAACAGAGCGGCCGCCCCGTCGCGGCGCAGATATTCGGCCACGAGCCGGAGTGCATGGCCGAGGGCGCGCGCAGGGCGCTCGAGCTCTGCCGCGCGGACATCATAGACATCAACATGGGCTGCCCGGTGGGCAAGATAGTAAAAAGCGGCGACGGCTCCGCGCTTATGAAAACGCCGGAGCTGGCCGGGGAGATAGCCGCCGCCGTGGTGAGGGCCGTGGACGTGCCCGTCACGGTAAAGATACGCAAGGGCTGGGACGCGGGGAGCGTAAACTGCGTGGAGCTGGCCCGGATATGCGAGGCCGCCGGCGTGAGCGCCATCGCCGTCCACGGCCGCACGCGCGCGCAGATGTACGCCGGCCGCGCCGACTGGGACGCCATACGCGAGGTCGTACGGGCGGTGAAGGTGCCGGTCATAGCTAACGGGGACGTGTTCTCCGGCGAGGACGCCGCGCGGATACTCAGATATACCGGCGCCGCCGCCTGCATGATAGGCCGCGGCAGCTTTGGCGACCCCTGGATCTTCGCGCGCGCCAACGCCGCGATAGAGGGCCGGGAGCCCCCGCCGGAGCCGCCTCTTGCCGTGCGGCTCAAAACGGCTTACCGCCAGGTGGAGCTCGCCGCCGCGGAAAAGGGCGAGCGCCTTGCCTGCATCGAGGCCCGCGCGAGGATAACGAACTACCTGCGCGGCGTGCCGCATTCGGGCGACTACAAGCGCGAGCTTGTGCATATCTCCTCGCTTGAGGAGCTGCGGCGCATACTGAAGCTGGCCGCCATGAACCTGGAACGGAGTGAGGGATTTTGACCAGAGAGCAGGAGCGGGAGATAGTAAACCGCGTTATCTCCGGCGACACCGAGGCCTTTGAGGCCCTGGTGCTTGAACATCAGAATAAGGTGTACAGCCTCGCCCTGCGCATGGTCGGCAACGAGGAGGACGCGCGCGACATGGCGCAGGAGGCCTTTATCCGGGCCTACGGCTCGCTGGCCGGCTTCCGCGGGGACAGCAAGTTTTCCGTCTGGCTGTACCGGCTCACGAGCAACATCTGCATAGACTTCCTCCGCTCGCGGGGCAAAAAGCGCACCGTGTCCATGACCTGGGCCGGCGACGAGGGCGAGGACGCCGGGGAGCTCGAGATACCAGACGAGACCTGGTCCCCGGAAAACCAGTTAGAGCGCAGCCTCACGCGCGAGAGCGTCCGGCGCGGCCTCGAATCGCTCAGCCCCCAGTACCGCGAAATACTGCTCCTGCGCGAGATAAACGGCCTGAGCTACGCCGAGATAGCCGGGGCGCTCAGCCTTGAGGAGGGGACGGTAAAATCCCGCATATTCCGCGCGAGGAAAAAACTTTGCGATTTTCTTCTGCGCGAGGGGAACATTTCACCGCCCGAAGCGTCAGAGTCAGCGAAGGGAGGAGCAGGTGAATGAGCCGCTGTGAAAAATATATGGAGATGGCGAGCCTTCTTTTGGACGGCGAGCTGCCCGACGGCTGCAAAGCCGGGCTCTTCGAGCATTTGGAGAGCTGCGATGAGTGCAGGGCCTTTTACGAGACGATGAAGGCCGCCTCCGCCTCGCTCGGCTGCGTGAGCGCGCCGGAGGGCTTCGCCAAGAGCGTTATGGACGCCGTGGGGGCGGCGGCCGCGGAGAAAAAAGCCGAAAACCCGGCCCCGTCAAAAAGGCCGCGCCGCCGCGCGCTCGCGGCCCGCATGGCCGGGCTTGCCGCGTGCCTTGTGCTTATTGCCGCGGCGGGCATAAAGTTAGCCGGGGGAGAGGCCCCGACCGCGCCGGCCGAGGCCGCGCCGGCTGGCTTCGACTATACCGGGGCGGAAACCGAGGGCGAAACGCCCGCAGAAGAGCCGGCTGAGGAGCCCGCGCATGAGCCGCGCGCCGACGGGGAAAACGGCCTTACCATCAACCCCGCCTCCACGGACGACTGCATAGGCGGCCTCACCGCGGCCACCGTCACCGCGGGCGAGAGCGTTATGCACACCTCCGACCCGGCCGCGCTTGAGGAGATAGCCGGGGTGCTCAGCTTTGCCGCCGAGGCAGAGGCGGCGCCGGAGGGCGAGCCGGACTACCTTGTCGAGCTCGAGTGCGGCGAGGCCGTGTACGATATCGAGGTCTACGCCGTGGACGGCACTCTGGTGTGCGTCCGCGCCGGGCGCGAGCCCTACGTCGCCGCCGGCAGCGCCGAAGAGCTGCGGGAGATAGCCTGAACCGGAACCCGGCGGGCCCTTTCGGGGGCCTGCCGGGCGTTTTTTTATGCCGCGCCGGCTGCGGCGAAAATTGCACGGGCGTGGCGCTTTGGGCGGAAATGCCGGAATTTTGCCCGGCTTTTTTCCACTCTGCTGTGCATAAATGTACGGCCGCCGCCGCGTTTTCGTCAGTATCGGCAACATTTTCCGGGACAAAACTCTTGATTTGAGTTTTTGCCTGTGCTATAATTTTATACTGAATTGACTGCGCTTCTTTTTAACAGCGTTACTATCTTATTTTGGTGGGATAAAAAGTGAAACAAGTGAAGGTATCCAACAATGTGATACGCCGCCTCCCGCGCTACCTGCGCAAGCTGGACGAGCTCAAGGCCGCCGGGGTAGACCGCATTTCCTCCGGCGAGCTCGGACGCCAGATGTCCCTCACCAGCAGCCAGATACGCCAGGACTTCAGCTGCTTCGGCGAATTCGGCCAGCAGGGCTACGGCTACAACGTCACCGGCCTGCGCGGCGAGATCGCGAGCATACTCGGCATGAACCGCGACTTCTCGGTCATCCTTGTCGGCGTAGGCAACATAGGCCGCGCCATGATAGAGAACTTCTGCTTTGAGCAGTACGGCTTCCACCTTGTGGCGGCCTTCGACGTGCGCCCGGAGATTGTCGGGAGCGACATTTCCGGCATCCGCGTACACGACATAAGCGAGCTGCCGCGCATCTTTGAAAATACGCGCGTGGACGTCGCCGTGCTCTCCGTGCCCAAGCTCATCGCGAACAAGGTCGCCCGCGAGCTCATAGACCACGGCGTGAAGGCGATATGGAACTTTACCAACGTCGAGCTCGACCTCAACGAGAACGAGGCCATAGTGGAGAACATCCACTTCTCGGACAGCCTGCTGGCCCTCGGCTACTACCTCAGCGAGCGCATAGACGCCGAGAACGCCGCCGCGGCCAAGAACGCGAGGCAGTGATGCTCCGCCGGGCCGCCGCGTTTATCGCCGCCTGCCTGCTTTTGGGCGTCGGGGCCTCCGCCGCCGGCACGGCGGACGATTCGCTTGTCACCGTAAGCGCCGCCCGCGCCTGGGCGGACGGGCTCCTTGAGGAGCTGACGCGGGAGCTTCCCGCGGGGACGGCCTCCTCCGGCGCGCGCAGCGTCACGCTCGCCGCGGGCGAGAGGCTGAGCCTGCAGCCGGGCGCAAGCGCCGCCGTAATATCCGGCGAGGCGTACGTGACCGTGCGCGGGACCGTGGTGAACGCCACCCGGGGCGCCCTGGCCGTAAGCGGCCGCCTGAACGCGGGCGAGCTCTATATAGTCGGCGCCGATGCGCCCGCCGTGCTTTCAACCGGCGCCGGGGCGCGGGCCCTTGTCTGGGGCCGCACGCAGGAGAGCGCCGCCGCGGCGGAGTTTGAGGACGTGCCGGAGGGCGCGTGGTATTATGACTATGTCTACGCCGCGGTAGACGCGGGGCTTATAAACGGCATGAGCGCGGCGGTCTTTTCGCCCGAGAGCGGCTTTACCACCGCCCAGGCGGTCAAGATAGCGGCCTGCCTGCACCAGCTGACGCACGAGGGCGCCGTTACGCTCACAAACGGCGAGGTCTGGTACGAGAGCTACCTCGGCTACGCCATCGAAAACGGCGTCGCGCCGGAGAGCTGGGCCTCGCTCGATGACGCCGGGCTCAACGAGCCCATAACTCGGCTCGGCTTTGCGCAGCTCTTTTATAACGCCATGCCCGCCTCCGAGTTGGAGCCGGTGAGGACCGTGGAGTCCATCCCCGACGTCCCCGCCGGAAGCGAGGGGGCCGAGGCCGTTTACGCGCTGTATGCCGCCGGCATACTCGAGGGCGCGACGGCAGACGGGATGTACCTGCCGGAGAGCGGCATCCGCCGCAGCGAGATTGCCGCCATCACCGCCCGGCTGATAATCCCCGCCTGGCGCATAAGCGAATGATAAGCATAAGCCCCCTTAAACGGGGGCTTTCTTGTACTGTTGACGGCAGAATACGTCGATTGGGGGTATATTTATGGCAGACACCATCGCCGCCGCCGCGACCGCGCCGCAGGTCTCGGCCATAGGCATAGTACGCGTTTCCGGGCCGGAGTCCCTGCGCCTCATGGACGAGGTTTTCGCCCCGGCGGACGGGCGGGCGATGAGCTCGCACGGCGACCGCCGTCTGGTCTACGGCGCGCTGCTCGGCGCGGACGGCGCCGCGCTTGACTACTGCCTGTGCACAATAAGCCGCGCGCCCCATTCCTACACCGGCGAGGACACGGCGGAGCTCCAGTGCCACGGCTCGCCCGTGGTGCTCGCGGAGGCGCTGCGCCGGCTCTTCGCCCTCGGCGCGCGCCAGGCCCTGCCAGGCGAATTTACAAAGCGCGCCTTTTTAAACGGCCGCATGGACCTGAGCCAGGCCGAGGCGGTGGTTGACATAATTGACGCCGAGACCGCCGCGGCGGCGGAAAACGCCGCGGGCCAGCTCGCCGGAGCGGTGACGCGCAGGACGGACGCGGTGTACGGCATGCTGACGGACATGGCCGCGCACTTCGCCGCGGTGCTCGACTACCCGGACGAGGACATAGAGCCCTTTGAGATAGCGGGCTATGAGGAAAAGCTTGAAGGGGCGGCAAATACCCTCGCCGCGCTGCTTGAGAGCTTTGAGCGCGGCCGCGTGCTGCGCGAGGGCATAGGCTGCGTGCTCTGCGGCAGGCCGAATGTGGGCAAGAGCTCGCTTATGAACGCCCTTTTGGGCTATGAGCGCGCCATCGTCACCGACGAGCCCGGCACGACGAGGGACACCATCTCCGAGCGCCTGGTTTTAGGCGGCAGGCTGCTGCGCCTTACGGACACCGCGGGGCTGCGCGAGGCCGCCGGCAAGGTGGAGAGGATAGGCGTGGAAAGGGCGGCGGAGGCCGCGGCGGGCGCGGAGCTTGTGCTCGCGGTGTTCGACGGCTCGGAGCCGACCGGCGAGGCCGACGCGCGCACGCTGGCCGCAGCCGCCGGGGCGAAGCGCGCCGTTGCGCTGATAAACAAGTCCGACCTCCCGCGCAGGCTTGACGCCGCCGCGCTGGGCGGGGTGGATTTTGCCGCCGTGCTGAGCGTGAGCGCAAGGACGCAGGAGGGCTTCGACGCCCTTGCCGGGACGATACGCGGCCTTTTCCCGGCCTCGGAGGGAGCCGCCGCCGGCGAGCTGCTTACAAACGCCCGCCAGGCCGGGGCCGTGGGCCGCGCGCTCGAGGCGCTGCGCTCGGCGCTCGAGGCCCTGCGCTGCGGCGTAACGGCCGACGCGGTGCTCACGGAGGCGGAGCGCGCCCAGCGCGCCCTCGGCGAGCTCAACGGCCGCAGCGTGACGGAGGACGTCACGGACAGGATTTTTTCAAGATTTTGCGTGGGCAAGTGAGCCCCGGGAGGGAAATACATGAAGCAGGACAGGCCATACCCCTCGATGACTGTCTCGGCAAAGGCCGAGCGCTCGCTGCGCGCGGGGCATCCCTGGGTCTACGCCGAGGAGATAAGGGCCGCCTCCGCCGAGCCCGAGCCGGGCGGGATATGCGACGTGCTCTCGCAGAAGGGCGCGTTCCTTGGCGCGGGCATATATTCGCCCGCAAGTAAGATAGCCGTCCGCGTCCTTACGGACAACGCAAACGAGCGCTTTACGGACGCCTTTTTCGCCCGCCGCGTGCGCTATGCCCTCGAGTACCGCCGGCGCGTCATGGGCGGGGACTTTGAGGCCTGCCGGCTCATTTTCGGCGAGGCGGACGGCCTGCCGGGCGTCACCGTGGACCGCTTCGGGGACATACTGGTCACGCAGATACTCTCCCTCGGCATGGAGCGGCGCAAGGACGTGCTGTACCGGGCGCTCTGCGCCGGGCTTGAGGAGATGGGCGTGACGGTGCGCGGGATATACGAGCGCAGCGAGTCCCCTCTGCGCGCCAGGGAGGGGCTCGAGCCCGTCTCCGGCTGGTACGAGGGCGTGCCGCACGGGGAGGAGACGAGCCTTGTTATAACGGAAAACGGCGTTAAATATAACGTGGACTTCGCAAACGGGCAGAAAACCGGCTTTTTCCTCGACCAGAAGTATAACCGCCGCGCCGTGGCCGGCCTGTGCCGGGGGCTGCGCGTGCTCGACTGCTTCACGCACACCGGCTCCTTTGCGCTCAACTGCGCGCTCGCGGGCGCGGAGCATGTGACCGCCGTGGACATAAGCGAGAGCGCCATTGCCCTCGCGCGCTCGAACGCGGCGCTCAACGGCCTTGAGGGGCGCGTTGAGTTCATGGCCTGCGACGTTTTCGAGCTGCTGCCGAGGCTGTGCGGCGAAGGCGCGGACTACGGCCTTGTGATACTCGACCCGCCGGCCTTTACAAAGTCGCGCCGGACCGTCCGCTCCGCCGCGCGCGGGTACAAGGAGATAAACTACCGGGCCATGCGCCTGCTGCCGCGCGGTGGCTACCTCGCCACCTGCTCCTGCTCGCACTTCATGGAGCCGGAGATGTTCGAGCATATGCTCAAAAGCGCCGCGGCTGACGCCGGAGTCAGCCTCCGCGAGGTGGAGGTGCGCAAGCAGGCGCCGGACCACCCCATACTCTGGAACGTGCCGGAGACGGAGTACCTGAAGTTCTGCATCTTCCAGGTGGTATAAATTTTCCCCACGCGGCCCTTCGTGATGCAAATTTGATGCAATTGTGTTATAGTATGTCGGGCGGAGGTGTTTTGGGATGTACAGGATACTGGTCGTGGAGGACGAGCGCGCCATAAACGACCTTATAGTTATGAACCTCACCGAGGCCGGCTACGAGTGCGAGCGCGCCCTCGACGGCATAGAGGCCGCCGACAGGCTGGAGGCCGGGGGCGAGAGCTTTGACCTTGTGCTGCTGGACATCATGCTGCCCGGGGCGGACGGCTACGAGCTGCTCGACTACATAAAGCCGCTCGGGATACCGGTGATCTTTATAACGGCCCGGGGCTCCATGGCCGACAAGGTCCGCGGGCTGAGGCTCGGCGCGGACGATTATCTTGTAAAGCCCTTTGAAATAGTCGAGCTTTTGGCGAGGGTGGAGGCCGTGCTCCGCCGCGCGGGGAAGGCGCAGAACGAGATAGAGGCCGGCGGCCTCACGATAGACACCCGCTCGCGCACGGTCTCGCGCGGGAACAGGCCGATACCGCTGACAGCCAAGGAGTTCGACCTGCTGCTGCTATTCATCCAGAACCGCAACATCGCCCTTTTCCGCGAGACGATATACGAGCACATCTGGGGCGGGGAGTACATGGGCGACAGCCGCACTGTGGACCTTCACGTGCAGCGCCTGCGCAAAAAGCTGCACTGGGAGGATAAGATAAAGACGATATACAAGGTGGGATACAGGCTTGAGATCTAAGCGGGGCTTCCCGACGGGGCTCTTCCTGACTTCGGTCTGCGTTATAGCGGCGGTCGTGTGCGCCGGGGGCTGCCTGTTAGCGGCGCTGTGGAGCGGTTTTGCCTGGCCGGCCTACGCCGCCTTCCTGCTCTGCGCCTCTCTGGGCGGAGGGCTTATCGTCGCGCTTGCGGGCTCGCGCACATACGGCGAGCTGAGCCGCCTGTACGAGGCCGCCGGGCGCAAAAACGCCGAGCTCAGCGCCGGGATGGCCAACCTGACCGAGGCCGCCGAGCGCCGCGAGGAGTTCATCGCCTCCTTCGCCCACGAGCTCAAGACCCCGCTGACGGCCATAATCGGCTACGCGGACATGCTCCGCTCGCGCGAGATGACGCCGAAAAACCGCTTCACCGCCGCGGGCTATATATTTTCCGAGGGCAAGCGGCTTGAGAGCCTCTCGCTCAAGCTCATGGAGATAATCGTCTCCGGCCGCCAGGGCGTGGAGCGCCGCCGCTTCGACGCGCCGTATTTTATCCGCGAGGTGGCCGCCGTAACGGTGCCGAGCCTCGCCGCCGACGGCATGACGCTCGACATGCGCTGGGAGCCGGGCGAGGTGATGATAGAGCCCGACCTCTTCAAGACGCTGATGATAAACCTTATCGACAACGCCCGCAAGGCTTCGCGCCGGGGCCAGACGGTGGAGCTCTTCGGCAAGAACGAGCCGGGCGGCTACGCCTTTTACGTCCGCGACCACGGCCGCGGCATGAAGAAGGAGGACATAGGCCGCATAACCGAGCCCTTCTACATGATAGACAAGTCCCGCTCACGCGCGCAGAACGGCGCCGGGCTCGGCCTCGCGCTCTGCCAGCGCATAGCCGGGCTGCACGATACCGCCCTTGAATTCACGAGCGAGCCGGGCAAGGGCACCACGGTGCGCGTTTTCCTCAGGGGGGTGGCCCCGGATGAATAGGCTCTCGCGCACTCTGCCGTATATAGTCACGGCGCTGGTGCTTGTGCTCTGCCTGCTGCTGCCGCTGCTTTTCCGCGCCGGGCCGGCGGAGCAGCCCGTCTCGCCCGAGGGCCCGGGCCCTGCCGAGCGCGCCGCGCTCTTCCTCGACTGCCGCGAGGAGCGGGTGGAGAGGCACAGCCTCGACGAGGCGGCCGTCAGCACCGAGGCGCTTGTAGAGTGCCGCCGCACAATAAACCGCGTCTACGACGCCCTTGTAATGGACGAGGGCGAGGAGCGCTCGGGCCTGAGCGAGGGGACGCGGTATTACAGCATCCCCGCCGGCTCCGGCGAGGTGCGGATAATGGAGTATTACCGTGAGTGGGTGGGCGACTGGTCGAACTGGTTCACCATCCAGCTCGATATCGACACGCTCGAAATCTATTACTGCTACTACAGCGGCCTGTGCGAGAGGAACTTCACCCTCTACGCGGGCACTGCCGAGGCGGATGTGGGCGCGGCCCTCGAGATGCTGCCGGAGGAGCTGGGCTTCACCGGCTGCGAGACGGAGGAGACGGCGGACGAGCAGTACAGGCTCACGCTCAGCCGCCCGGGGGGCGGGTGCGTCTACGACTGCCGCTGCCATATCTATGAGGACGCGGGGCCGAGCCTGCTTGTGGACCTTGAGCTCACGATAGAGTCGGCGTCGTAGGGGGGAGAGCATGAAAAACTGGAAGGTTTGGGGCATACTTGCGCTTCTGGCGCTGCTCTGCGCGGAGTTGGTGTATCTGAGCATGCACCCCGAGCTCTTGGAGAGGCCCGCTCCCCCGCCGGAGGCGGCGGAGACGCCGGAGCCGCCCGCAGCGCCTTCGCCCACGCCTTCGCCCACGCCTTCGCCGTCCCCGACGCCCACGCCCCTGCCGCTTCCCGACAGCGAGGATATGTGGCAGCTCGCCATAGCGAGCGTATATTACCCCCTGGAGGGCGAATACGAGGTGGAGACCGCCGCGGTCGGCAGCGGCTACCTCTTTGACGAGCGCGCCGCCGGGGCGCTCAACGACATGATCGCCGCCGCGCGCGCCGACGGGATGGGCATTAACATCACCAGCGCCTGGCGCAGCCACGCCACGCAGGCCCAGCTCTACGAAAACCGGGTATACCGCTTCCAGTTGGAGGGCTATTCCCGCGAGGAGGCCGAGGAGATAGGCGCGACGGTCGTTGCGCGCCCCGGCACCAGCGAGCACGAGCTCGGCCTTTCGGTGGACTTTATAACGGACAGCTATCACATTTTAGACGAGGGCTTCGCCGAGCAGCCGGAGTACGACTGGCTCATTGAGCACTGCGCCGAGTACGGCTTCATCCAGCGCTACCCGCTCGGGAAAAGCGAGCTGACGGGCATAATCTGGGAGCCGTGGCATTACCGCTATGTAGGCCGCGAGTGCGCCGAGTACATCATGGAGCACGGATTGTGCCTTGAAGAGTTCCTGCTTGAGGCCGGGCTCATAGAGCCGCATGAGGACGTAAGGGAGCCGGCGAGCGATATAGAAGAGGGCGAATGATAAAAATAAAAGCCGCCGGGCAGCCGGCGGCTTTTGCCTTTGCTTATACGCCCATCGCGGCGGCGAGCCTGTCGAGGCTCTGCAGGCCAACGGCCTTGTTGGCCAGCTTGCCGTCTACGAAGAAGAGCAGGGTGGGTATGTTCATCACGCCGAAGCGGGCGGCGAGCTCGGGCTGCTCGTCCACATCGACCTTGCAGACGGAGACCTCGGGGTGCGCCGCGGCAAACTGGTCGAGGATGGGGGACTGCATGCGGCAGGGGCCGCACCAGGTGGCCCAGAAGTCCACCACGACCTTGCCGGAGGCGACGGAGGCGTCAAAGTTTTCCTTGGTGAGATGAGTTACTGCCATGTTTTTTCTCCTTAAATAAATTACTTGTCCCCGGCGGCGAGGCGTTCAACATACCTGCAGGCCGAGAGGCCCGCAATGTTGCCGTCGCCGACGGCCTTGGCCACCTGGTACGGCGCGCCGACCACGTCCCCGGCGGCGAATACGCCCGGGACGCTGGTGGCCATGCCGGCGTCTACCTTTATGTGCCCGCCGTCCACGGCTATGCCGGGCAGGAGGCTGTCCGGCGCGAGGCCGCTGCGGAAGATGAATACGGCGTCGGCGGGGTACTGCACGCCGTCCGCCTCAAGGCCGCTCACGCGCTCCTCGCCGAGCACGGCGTAGCGCCGGGCGCGCCCGGAGTCGAAGTATTCCACCTCGCAGCCGATGCTGCGCAGGTACTCCGCCTCCTCCGGCGCGTCCGTCGCGAGGCCGACGACCGCGACTCGCCTGCCGCGGTAGAGCATCCCGTCGCAGGTGGCGCAGTAGCTCACGCCGCGGCCCAGGAGCTCAGCCTCGCCCGGGAAGGGCTTTGCGCGGGTGAGGCCGCAGGCGAGCACGACGGAGCGGCCCTGGACAAAGTCCGAGCCGACGGAAACGCCCAATACGCCGCCTAAGTCCGCAACGGCGAGGGCGCGGCCGCGCATTATCTGCACGCCGGAGCGCCGCGCGTGACCGATAAAGGCGTCTATGAGCTCTGCGCCCGTGGCGGCGGGGAGGCCCGGGTAGTTATCCACATGCTCGGCCTTGTAGAGCATGGAGTCCTCGGGGGCGGTGGTAACTATCAGCGCCGACTTGCCGCGATGCCTCGCCGTGAGCGCGGCGGACACCCCGGCGGGGCCGGAGCCGATTATTACAAGATCAAAGCACTCTTCCAAACGGAGCACCTCCGGTCTAAAATTAATTTTATTATAGCGCGTGAATTTGCCGTTGTAAACCACTGACTTTTATATTATAATAATTCGGTGAATCCACTGAGAGGTGAAAGACATGGAAGAGAGCACCCGCAACTTTATAGAGCAGTTCGTCGCGGAGGATATAGCGCCCGGCGGGCGCTTTGAGGGCAGGCAGGTACACACCCGCTTCCCGCCCGAGCCCAACGGCTATCTGCACATCGGCCACTGCAAGGCGCTTATCATCGACTTCGGCACCGCCGAGCGCTTCGGCGGCATCTGCAACCTCCGCATGGACGACACGAACCCCGCCAAGGAGGACACCGAGTACGTGGACGCCATCCAGGAGGACATCCACTGGCTGGGCTTCGACTGGGGCGACCGGTTCTACTACGGGTCCGACTACTTTGAAAAGACCTACGAGCTGGCGGTGGGCCTCATCAAGAAGGGCCTGGCCTACGTCTGCGAGCTGACGCCTGAGCAGTTCAGGGAGTACCGGGGGGACACCAACGCCCCCGCCCGCTCCCCCTGGCGGGACCGGCCCATCGAGGAGTCCCTGGACCTGTTCGAGCGGATGAAAAACGGCGAGTTCCCGGAGGGCAGGTACACCCTGCGGGCCAAGATCGACCTGGCCAGCGGCAACTTCAATATGCGGGATCCGGTGCTCTACCGCATCCGGTATATCGAGCATCACCGCCAGGGCACCAAGTGGTGCATCTTCCCCATGTACGACTTCGCCCACCCCATCCAGGACGCGCTGGAGGGCATCACCCACTCCCTGTGCTCCCTGGAGTATGAGGACCACCGGCCCCTGTACAACTGGGTCATCGAGCACACGGACGTGCCC
>CALWYQ010000136.1 GCA_944385815.1 uncultured Oscillospiraceae bacterium
CCATGGAGCCGATGAGCATCCGCCTCGGCCCCGGCCTTGTGGGCGGCATCTTTGACGGCATAGGCCGCCCGCTCGCGAGCATACAGAGCCGCGCCGGCGACTTTATCGCCAAAGGCATCAATATCGGTGCCCTCGACGAGGAGAAGAAGTGGCCCGTAAAGCTGCTGGTGAAGGACGGCGACGCCGTAAAGGGCGGCGAGGTCTTTGCCGTCACGGCGGAGAGCGGCATGATAGAGCACCGCTCCATGGTCCCGCCCACGCTTTCGGGCACCATATGCGGCGCCGTGGCGGACGGGGAGTACAACGTCGTGGAGCCCCTGTGCTATGTTGAAACCGCGCGCGGGGAGAAAAAGCCCCTCTCGCTCAGCCAGCTCTGGCCGGTGCGCACGCCGCGCCCCTTTGCCGAAAGGCTCAGCATAGACCGCCCGCTGGTCACCGGCCAGCGCGTTATAGACACGCTCTTCCCCGTTGGCAAGGGCGGCTGCGCGGCCATCCCCGGCCCCTTCGGCGCGGGCAAGACCGTCGTGCAGCACCAGCTGGCCAAGTGGTCCGACGCGGACATGATAGTCTACCTCGGCTGCGGCGAGCGCGGCAACGAGATGACCCAGGTCCTCGACGAGTTCCGCGAGCTGAAGGATCCGCGCTCGGGCCGTCCGCTCATGGAGCGCACGATACTCATAGCCAACACCTCCAACATGCCCGTCGCGGCGCGCGAGGCCTCCATCTACACCGGCATGACCATCGCCGAGTACTACCGCGACATGCGCTACCACGTGGCCCTCATGGCCGACTCCACCTCCCGCTGGGCCGAGGCCCTGCGCGAGCTCTCCGGCCGTTTGGAGGAGATGCCCGCCGAGGAAAGCTTCCCGGCCTATCTGCCGAGCCGCCTCGCCGGCTTTTATGAGCGCGCCGGCTATGTTGACACCTGCTCCGGCAGGCAGGGCTCCGTCACCGTCATCGGCGCCGTCAGCCCCCAGGGCGGCGACTTCTCCGAGCCGGTCACGCAGAACACCCAGCGCTTTGTCCGCTGCTTCTGGGCGCTCGACCGCTCCCTCGCCTACGCCCGCCACTTCCCCAGCATCAACTGGACGACGAGCTATACCGAGTATTACAACGACCTGCTGCCCTGGTACCGCGAGAACTTCGGCGAGGACTTCCCCGAGATGCGCGAGCGGGTCGTGGCCCTGCTCAACGAGGAGAGCTCGCTCATGGAGATAGTCAAGCTCATAGGCTCGGACATTCTCCCCGACGACCAGAAGCTGGTCATGGAGACCGCGAAGGTCATCCGCGAGGGCTTTTTGCAGCAGAACGCCTTCCACGAGCACGACACCTATATGGTCCCGGCGAACCAGATGGCCATGCTCCGCGTGATATTGCGCCTGTACGACGGCGCGCGCACGCTGGTCGCCGCCGGCATACCCATAAGGGAGCTGGCCGAAACGGGCATATTCGCCGCGCTCGGCCGCATGAAGTTCGGCCTCGGCGAGGGCAGGCCCGCGCAGGAATACGAAAAGATGGTTGACGACGCCCTCGGCAGGGTGCGCCGCGCCAACGCCTAAGGAGGTGGGCTAATGCGTATAGAATACACCGGCCTTTCCGAGATAAACGGCGCGCTTATAGCCCTTGACGGCGTGACGGGCGTCTCCTATGACGAGTTAGCCGAGATAACGCTGCGCGACGGCAGCCGCCGCCACGGCAGGGTCATCCTCATAGACGGCGAGCGCGTGATGCTTGAGGTCTTTGAGGGCACGGCCGGCATCGACCTCAAGAACACCGGCACCCGCTTCCTCGCCAAGCCCATGACCCTCGGCGTGTCCGAGGAGCTCTTAGGCCGCGTGTTCGACGGCACGGGCCGCCCGGCCGACGGCCTCGGCGAGATATACGCCGACGACCGGCGCGACATCAACGGCTCGGCCATAAACCCCGTCAGCCGCGAATACCCCAAGAGCTGCATCCTAACCGGCATCAGCTCCATAGACGCCACCTGCTCGCTTATCCGCGGGCAGAAGCTGCCCATTTTCTCCGGCGCCGGCCTTGCGCACAACGAGCTGGCCGCCCAGATAGTCCGCCAGGCCCATGTCATAGGCGACGACGAGGGCAAGTTCGTCATAGTTTTCTGCGCCATGGGCATCAAGAACGACACGGCCGACTTCTTCCGCCGCGACTTTGCCGAGTCCGGCGCGCTGGGCCGCACGGTCATGTTCCTGAACCTGGCCTCCGACCCCATCATAGAGCGCATCCTCGCGCCCCGCTGCGCCCTGACCGCGGCGGAGTACCTCGCCTTCGACCGGGGCTACCACGTCCTTGTCGTCATGACCGACATGACCTTCTACTGCGAGGCGCTGCGCGAGTTCTCGAGCTCCAAGGGCGAGATACCCTCCCGCAAGGGCTACCCGAGCTACATGTACTCCGACCTCGCGAGCCTGTACGAGCGCGCGGGCCTTATCCACGGCAAGTCCGGCTCCGTGACGCTCATGCCCATACTCACCATGCCCGGCGACGACATCTCCCACCCTATCCCCGACCTCACGGGCTACATCACCGAGGGGCAGATAGTCCTCTCGCAGGAGCTCGCCCGCAAGGGCATCTACCCGCCGGTCAGCATCCTGCCGAGCCTCTCCCGATTGATGAAGGACGGCACGGGCAAGGGCTTTACCCGCCCGGACCACCCCGACCTCTCGAACCAGCTCTTCGCGTCCTATTCCGAGGTCTCGAGCGCGCGCAGCCTTGCCACCGTCATCGGCGAGGACGAGCTCTCCGAGCGCGACAAGCTCTACCTCAAGTTCGGCAGCGAGCTGGAACGCCGCTTTATAACCCAGGGCATGTACGAGCCGCGCTCCCTTGACCAGACCCTCGACATGGGCTGGGACCTGCTGAGCATACTCCCGCGCGAGGAGCTCAGCCGCGTCTCCGACAAGGTCCTCGACGAGCATTACCGCGGCGGCGTAAAATAAGCCGCAACCCGTCTCCGGAAGGGTCCCGCGCCCTTTCCGGCGGCATTTAAGGAGGCGATATCTTGCCGCAGACAGCTCCTACAAAGGGCAATCTGACAGCCGCAAAGCGCTCCCGCTCCCTGGCCCTGACGGGCTATGAGCTGATGGACCGCAAGCGCAACATACTCATACGCGAGCTTATGAGCCGCATAGACGAGGCCCGTGAGCTTCAGGCGCGCATAGACGAGACCTTCGCCGAGGCCTATGCCTCCATGCGCATAGCCGAGATAGCGATGGGCGGCAGCGCCCGCCTGGCGTCGGACAGCGTCCCGGTGGACGACGGCTTCTCCCTGCGCTCAAGGAGCGTGATGGGCGTCGAGATGCCGCGCGTCTCGGTGAAGCGGGACGTTTTGGCCGGCCCGCCCTACGGCCTCTCCTTTACCACGAGCGAGTTGGACGACGCCTACTTCAAGTTCCTCGAGGTCAAGGAGCTCATCCGCGACCTTGCGGAGACGGAGAACAGCATCTACCGCCTCGCCTACTCGATAAAAAAGGCCCAGAAGCGCGCCAATGCGCTCAAGAACATAGTCATCCCCGGCCTCGACGCGGATATCTTCCGCATAACCGACGCGCTTGAGGAAAAGGAGCGCGAGGAGTTCGTCCGCCTGAAGGTTGTAAAGAGCCGCAACGAGCGGCTGAAGGTCAAAAGCGATGAAGCGGCCGGGCAGTAGATTTGCGGCGCTTCTGTGCGCCGCGGCGCTCGCGCTCGGCCTTGCCGGCTGCGGGCACAGCTTCAAGTCTGATTCCGTCCGGGCGGCCGGGGCCCTCGCAGGGGTTGAAAGCCTGCGGGCCGACACGGAGCTCCTGCTCGAGCTCGCGCCCGGGATAATAAACGAGGGCGAGACGCTCGGCCTTGCGGTGCGCGTAAGCGCCGTCACAAACGGGGAGCGCACCAGCGGCGAGGCCGCCGTGAGCACGGCCGGGATGGACGCCGCCCTGAGCTACATTGCGGAGCGGCAGGGCGAGGACTGGCGCTTTTACCTCAGCCTGGACGGCGGGGAGAGCTGGCTCGGCAGCCGGGTCACGGGCGGCGAGATAGACGTCGGCCAGGCCGGGTTTACGCTCAGCGCCGCGCCGCTCGAGATGCTGGAATTTTACCTCGAGCTCGCCTCCGGCTTTTCCGAGCCTGTGGACTGCGAGGCGGGCTCCGTGCCCTGCCGCCGCTATGACGGCGTATTCCCGGGCGAGCGGCTTATAGAAGCGCTGCGCATGACCGGCGGCGGCTCTATCGCGGAGAGCCTGCCCGAGGACGCGGAGATACCGGACGTGCCGCTTTCGGTATATTTCGGCGCTGAGGACAGCCTGCCGCGCCGGCTCGAGCTGAACCTGACCGGGGCGCTCGCGCAGTATATGGACGAGGCGCTGGGCCTCCCCGGGCTTATCGCGATAGACTGCCTGACCGTTTCGGTGACGCTCGGGGACTACGGCTCGGCCGTGCCCGCGACGCCGCCGGCGGAGCTCTGATAAACACATAGGGGAACTCCCGAAAGGAGTTCCCCCGCTTTGCATATTAAGGAGGCAATATGGCCGCAGCACGCCGCAGCAGAAAAAAGTCCCGCGCGCCCAGGAGCGCGCTCGGCACGCTCATAGTGATAATCCTCGCCGCCTTCGTCTATGCGGGCACGGAGTTCGGCTGGTTCGACAATGTCAGCCTCGGCCCGAAGCCCACGCCGCTGCCCGGCGACGGGCTGTACGTCACGTTCATAGACGTTGGCCAGGGCGACTCCACCCTCGCCGTCTGCAACGGCGAGACCCTGCTCATAGACGCGGGCGTACCGGAGGCCGGGAGCGAGGTGGTCGAATACCTCAAAAGCGCCGGCGTCACGGAGCTCGACTACGTCGTCTGCACCCACGCGCACGAGGACCACGCCGGCGGGCTGGACGCCGTGCTGGAGAGCTTTGAGGTGGGGATGCTCTTTGCGCCGTATACGGAGTTCGACGCCTCCGGCAGCTTTACGCACTTTGAGAACACCGCCGCGGAGTTGGGGCTTGACATCACCGTCCCGCCCTTAGGCGCGGAATTCACGCTCGGCGGCGCGGTGTTCGAGTTCGTCGGTCCGGTCACGGACTGGGGCAGCGACGTAAACGACTCGAGCCTTGTGCTGCGCCTCGACTACGGGGACGACAGCTTCCTCTTTACCGGGGACATCGGCTCCGGCCCCTTGGAGGACTGCGCCTATATCGGCGGCTACAGCCTCGACTGCGACGTACTCAAGCTGGGCCACCACGGCTCGAGCACCTCCACCGACCAGGGCATCCTCGACCTCACCACGCCGGAGTTGGCCGTCGCGAGCTGCGGGCTGGATAATTCCTACGGCCACCCGCACGACGAGGTGGTGGAGCTCTGCGAGGATAACGGCATCCTCCTGCTGCGCACGGACAGGGACGGGGACATAACCCTCCGCTCCGACGGCGCTGAAATAACCCGCGCGGCATGAAAATCCCCCGCCTTTCAGGCGGGGGATCAGTCTGTAGAAAAAGCCTCGCAGAGTTTCGCGGCCGCAGCCGCGAAATAAGCTGCAATCATTTTCGGCGGCGGCGTGTACGTCGCCGAAAATACTTCTCGCGGAGCGGAGTGCCGAATTGTCCGCCAATGGCGGGCAACCGAGGCGCGCAGCGGAGTGCAATCTTTTTTGCCGGAGAAGGCAGAGCTTTCTCCGGCAAGCTAAATCCCCCGCCTTTCGGGCGGGGGATTCTTTATGCTGCGGGCTTTATGTAGCTTGCGAGCACGTAGCCGCGCTGGCCGTTATACTCCACAAGGGCGAAGTCCCCGGCGGGCGAGACATAGCTCATCGTGCCGCCGGCTGGGATGGTGGTGATGGCCGCGGCGTTTACGTTCGGCTCGGCGCGCAGGGTTATGAACTCCTCGCAGTCGGCGTAGTAGAGCCCGGCGCCCTGATTCTGCGCGGGAATGCCGGGGCTGAGGCTCCAGAGCTGGGCTATCTGCGGCGAAAGCTTTGAAAAGCTCCAGGCCCTGCGGCTGAGCTCTATGCTGTTCGGGTCGTAGACGCTGAAGCCGAACATGCCGCTGTCTACGATGAGTATAAAGTGCCCACTCGTGGTAAAGTCGCCGGGCAGCATGCTCGCTACAAGTATCTCGCCGTTTTCGAGCCGCGCCTTCATGTCGTCCTCGTCCGTACTGATGCTCACGCCGTTGAGCCCGAAGGCCGCCGCGCCGCTTGTGAACAGCGACCAGGCCGTCCCCGCGCCGGGGACATAGTGCCCGGAGGCCTCGGCGTAGTCCGCGACGCGCGCGGGGGTTATCGTGGCGTCGCCCGTAAGGCCGATGGCGGCCATGGAGAGGCAGGTCGGGCCGCAGGCTGTGATGCCCATGACGGAGCTGCCGTAGCCGTGATAGGCCCAGCGCGAGTCGTACTGTATGAGATAGGGTATCTCGCCCTCGTCTGCGCTTATAACCGCGTTCGTCCCGCCGGAGTCCTCGCCCCGGAAGGGCATGAGCAGCGCAAAGTCAAGCTTCTCCTCCCCGCCGAGCGCGGTTTTTACCGCCTCCTCGGTGTAAATCTCAAGGTGATCGGCGATGAAGCGCAGCCTCTCGGCGAGCTCGGGCTCCTCATCGGCGAGGCGCTCCAGCTGCGAGCGGTAATCTATGCCGCACTCGTTTACGCTCATCTCCGGGCCGATCTCCCCCGCGAGGGCCTCGAGCGAGTAGCTCAGCTCGTTCTGCACGTTCTTCAAATCCGGCCCGTCGAAGGTGGTGAAGCCCTCCGTAAAGCGCCAGACAAAGACGAACGCGAGGATGAGTATCAGCGCAAAGATTATCAGCCCGGCGCGGCGTCCGCGCCGGGCGCGCCGCCGGCGGCGGCGCGCCGACTCGTAAAATCCGTCGTAATCGTAGTAATCGTCGTAGGGACGCATGGCTTTATCTCCAGTTACTGTTCGTATACGCCTCCGCCGATGAACTCGCGCACAAGGGAGTCCGGCGCGACAAGCCCCTCGTCGATAACGCCGAAGAGCTGGAGCGCGGGCAGCACCTCGCGCAGCTCGGCATAGCGGTCTATGCCCTCGGGGATGGAGGAAAAGAGCTCCGTGGCCGTCTCGTTCATAACGGGCAGCTCATAGGGCAGGGCCGTGTCGAGCATGAGGTCGGCCTTGTTCTTGAAGGGCGAGATATAGAGCTTTTCGCCGCGGCGGACGTTGGCCCACATGGCGAGGGTCTTGGCCGGGTCGTAGGCGCGGAAGAGCCTGTCGCGCACGGTGCGGCGCACAAGCCGCGTCCAGGTGCCCTTGAACACCACCTGGCCGTTGAACTCCACATTGCTGCGCGCGGAGATATAGAGCTTGAAGGCGTCCGGCTGCCGCGAGGTTATGTCGTCGTTCAGCGCGTGTATGCCCTCAAAAATGGCCACCTCGTCCGCGTGCAGGCGCAAGGACTTGCTCGGCTCGACAACGCGCATCTGCCGCGAGAACTCGTACTTGGGCACGTATATGCGCTCCCCGGCGGCGAGGGCGTTGAAGTGCTCGTTCAGCAGCTCCATGTCGAGGCATTTGGGGCTTTCAAAGTCGTAGTCGCCCTCGGCGGTGCGCGGCGCGGTTTTGGGGTCCACGGTGCGGAAGTAGTTGTCGAGGCTTATCGTGTAGCTCTTTATCCCGCGTCGGGAGAGCTCCTCCTCGATTTTCTGCGCCGTGGTGGTCTTGCCGGAGCCGCTCGGGCCGGAGAGCAGGACGATGGGGCTGCGCCTGAGGTTGCCTCCTATCATGTCCGCCGCGCGGGAGACCTTGGCGGCATAGTCCCTGTCGCAGTCGGCGATAAAGCCGCGCGGGTCTGAGACTGTGCGGTAATTTATTTCGTTGAGGTCATAGGCCATAGAAATCCGTTATCCTTTCCTTGCCTTCCCGGATGCTGTCTATGCTTTTTATGTACTCGAGCGGGTATTTCGGCGCGAAAAAGCGCTTTATCCTCCCGGGCGCGACAAGCTTTGTAGAGCCGCCGGCGCCCATGGAGATTATGCCGCAGAGCTCTTCCATTATGAAGATGTTGTAGAGGCTGTCAGAGCCGGGCCTCGTCCAGCCGACGTTTTCAAAGCCGCCGGACATGTACTTCTGCCGGTAGAGGTAGTAGGGCTCATAGCCCGCGCCGTAGAGCCGCGCGCAGGCGGAGTTGAGCATTTCCGCCACCTCCCCCGCGCCGGGCAGGGCGCCTCCGACGGCGCTGAGCGTGCTGCCGCGCTTCAGCGAGAGGGTGTGCACCGTTATGTTCTCCGGCGCGAGGGCCAGCACGGCGCCAAGCGTTTTTTCAAAGCCCGCGGGCGTGTCCTTCGGGAGGCCGGCTATCAGGTCCATGTTTACCGCAAAGCCGCCCCCGGCGCGCACAAGGCCGAGCGCGCTTATTATATCCGCGGCCGTGTGCCTGCGGCCTATGGCCTCCAACACGGCGTCGGACATGGTCTGCGGGTTGACGCTTATGCGCTGCACGCCGTGGGCGCGCAGGACCTTCAGCTTCTCCGCGCTTATCGTGTCCGGCCGGCCGGCCTCGACGGTGAACTCTATCCCCTCAGGCAG
This sequence comes from uncultured Oscillospiraceae bacterium, assembly GCA_944385815.1. GTDB lineage: Bacteria > Bacillota > Clostridia > Oscillospirales > Oscillospiraceae > Scatomorpha. Next base: position 8,514 of record CALWYQ010000136.1, read on the forward strand.
GCCGAAGGCCTCCCTGAGGTGCGAGCAGAGCGCGTCCAACTCGGGCGCGGAGAGCGTGGTCGGCGTGCCACCGCCTATGTAGACAGAGACGGGGCGCAGCCCGGCGCGCCCTACGGCCTCCGCCGTGGCCTCGATGTCCAGCCGCAGGGCCTCCAGATACCCGGGTATGAGGGCCATGGACTTCTCCACGCTCTGGCTGACAAAGGAGCAGTAGGAGCAGCGCGTCGGGCAGAAGGGGATGCCGACGTAGAGGCAGACGTCCCCCGGCCCGAGCCCGGCCTCGGCCCGCGCGGTGTGCAGCGCGGCGTCAAGGCTCAGCCGGGCGCGCTCGGGGCTTACATAGTATTCGCGCGTGAAGCGCGCCGAGGCCGCGGCCGGGGCAAGGCCGTCCCGCAGGTAGGCGCTTACAAGCTTGACCGGGCGCACGCCGGTGAGGCAGCCCCACTCGGGCTTCGGCACGCCGCTTTTAAGCGCCGCGCGGTAAAAGGCCAGCTTGACTATGCGGTTCATGTAGTGCGCCTCGGAGTCCCTGTCGCGCAGCCTTTCGTTTGCGGCGCGGGCCGTGCCGCGGAATACGCCGCCGTTTCGCACTAACTTCGCCGTGCAGACGGCGTATTTTTCCCCGCGCGTGAGCCTTATCTCGCAGCGCTCGCCCTCCGGCTCGCCCTCGGGGTACTCGGGCCGCTCGGAGGGGAAAAGCGTCAGGAGCGTCTGCTCGACGGAGTATTTGTTGTCGGTGCCATACAGATAGAGCTTCATACTATGGTCATCAGCAGCTCGCCGGCCTTGACGGGCTTGCCGGCCTCTATGAACACCTCGCCCACGGTGCCGTTTATGCGGGAGACAACGCTCGTTTCCATCTTCATGGCCTCTATGATGGCCACAACCTGGTTGACCTTCACGGCCTCGCCGGGCTTTACGGCGACCTTGGAGACCATGCCGGGTATGGACGCGCCAACCTGGCTCCTGTCGTCCGGGTCGGCCATCGTGACCTTCCTGGCCGTGCCGGCGGCGGAGGGGTCGGGCACGGAGACCTCGCGGCGCGAGCCGTTGAGCTCAAATACGACGTTTCTCGTGCCGTCTTCGTTCCTGTCGCCGAGGCCGAGATATTTTATTACCAGGGTCTTGCCGTCCTCGATGTTTATCGTGGTCGTCTCGCCGACGGCCATGCCGTCGAAGAACACGTGGCTGCCCATGCGCATGATGTAGCCGTACTCCCTGCGGTGCGTGAAGTAGTCCTGGAGCACCTTGGGGTACATGGCGTAGGATATGAGCCCCCTGCGCTCGGGGTTGGGGGCGTACTTCTCCACCTCGGCGCGTATGGCGTCCCAGTCCACGGGCTCGAGCAGGTCGCCCGGGCGGCAGGTGATGGGCTCCTCGCCCTTGAGCACCACGCGCTGCAGGTCCTCCGGGAAGCCGCAGGGCGGCTGGCCCATCATGCCCTTGAAGTAGCTCACCACGCTGTCCGGGAAGGCGAGGCTCTCGCCGCGCTCGACGATGTTCTCCGGCGTCAGGTCGTTCTGGACCATGAATATGGCGAGGTCGCCCACCATCTTGGAGGAGGGCGTGACCTTTATGATGTCGCCGAGCATGGCATTGACCGTGCGGTACATCTCCTTTACCTCCTCAAAGCGCTGGCCGAGGCCGAGGGCCTCAACCTGGGGCTGGAGGTTCGTGTACTGCCCGCCGGGTATCTCATAGCGGTAGATGTCCGTGACCGGGGTGCGCAGGCCCTTGTCAAATTTGGCGTAGCGCTCGCGCACGTCGCCCCAGTAGTCTGCAAGCCTCTGCAGGCCCTCGGCGGGCAGGCCGGTGTCGCGCTCCGTGCCGCGCAGGGCCTCGGCAAGGCTGTTTATGCTCGGCTGGCTGGTAAGGCTCGAGAGGGGGCCTATGGCGCAGTCCACTATGTCCACGCCGGCCTCGGCGGCGAGCAGGTAGGACGCTATCTGGTTGTCCGTGGTGTTGTGCGTGTGCAGGTGTATGGGTATGCCTATCTCGTCCTTGAGCGCGCGGACAAGCTTCTTGGCGGCGTAGGGCTTTAAAAGGCCGCTCATGTCCTTGACGCAGATGAGGTGCGCGCCGCGGCGCTCGAGCTCCTTTGCGAAGTCCACATAGTACTTGAGCGTGTACCTGTCGCGCTTCGGGTCGAGAATGTCGCCGGTGTAGCACACGGTGGCCTCGAGCAGCCTGCCGGTTTTGAGCACGGCGTCCATGGCCGTCTCCATGCTCGGTATCCAGTTGAGGGAGTCGAAAACGCGGAAAACGTCTATGCCGGCCGCGGCGCTCTCCTCGATAAAGGCGCGCACAAGGTTGTCCGGATAGCTCGCGTAGCCGACAAGGTTGCTCCCGCGCAGGAGCATCTGGAAGGGGATGTTGGGTATCTTCTCGCGCAGCATGGCGAGGCGCTCCCAGGGGCTCTCATAGAGGAAGCGGTAGGCCGTGTCGAAGGTGGCGCCGCCCCACATCTCAAGCGAGAAGCAGTCTGCGAGGAAGTCTGCCGTGCCCTCGGCGCCCTTGACCATGTCGCGCGTGCGCATACGGGTGGAGAGCAGGCTCTGGTGCGCGTCGCGCATCGTGGTGTCCGTAACAAGGAGCTTTTTCTGCTCCATGACCCAGCGGCTGACGGCCTCGGGGCCTTTGGTGTCCAGCAGCTCCTTGAGCCCGTCGCGGCGGGTGATCTCGCGCGTGGGCACGGGATAGCGCGGCGTGGTGTACTCGCGCCGGTTCGCGTCCGGGTTCGCGACCTGGATGCCGGCGATATAGCGCAGCACGCGCGTGGCCCTGTCGCGGCTCTCCTCAATGTCAAAGAGCTCTGGGGTCTCGTCGATGAACTTTGTATGGCAGCCGCCGGCGATAAAGGTCGGGTGGTTGAGGATGTTGGTGACGAAGGAGATGTTGGTCTTTACGCCGCGGACGTGCTCCTCGTTTATGGCGCGGCGCGCCTTGCGGCAGACGGCCTCAAAGGTGCGGTCCCAGGTGGTGACTTTGACAAGCAGGCTGTCGTAATACGGGCTTATCTCCGCGCCCGCGGCCGCGTTGCCGCCGTCGAGGCGGACGCCGAAGCCGCCGCCGGAGCGGTAGGAGACTATTTTGCCGTTATCCGGCGCAAAGTTGTTCTTCGGGTCCTCGGTGGTGACGCGGCACTGTATCGAGTAGCCGTTTATAAGGAGGTCGGACTGCTTTTCAAGCCCTATCTCCGGGTGCGCGACGGTCGCGCCCTCGGCTATGAGTATCTGCGCGCGGACTATGTCTATGCCCGTGACCATCTCTGTTACGGTGTGCTCGACCTGGATGCGGGGGTTCATCTCGATGAAGTAATGCCGCCCGTCCCGGTCTACAAGGAACTCCACCGTGCCGGCGTTCACATATCCAACCGCCGACGCTATCTTTACGGCGTCGGCGCGCAGCTTGTCGCGCACATCCTCCGGCACGCTCCAGGCCGGCGCAAACTCAACGACCTTCTGATAGCGGCGCTGCAGCGAGCAGTCGCGCTCGCCAAGGTGGCGGACGTTCCCGTGCTCGTCGGCGAGGATCTGCACCTCGATGTGCTTGGGCTCGACAAGGTACTTCTCCATAAAGATGCTGTCGTCGCCGAAGGCCTTACGGGCCTCGTTGCTCACCAGCTCAAAGGCCGGGGCCACGTCCTCCGCGCAGCGGCACAGGCGCATGCCGCGCCCGCCGCCGCCCGCCGCCGCCTTGAGTATTACGGGGAAGCCGAACTCTTCGGCCTTTGTCAGGGCCTCCGCGGCGCTTTTGAGCGGCTCGCGCGTGCCGGGGATGACGGGCACGCCGCAGCCGACGGCTATCTTCTTGGCCTCAAGCTTGTCGCCCATCTTGGCGAGCACGCCGCTCGGCGGGCCGATGAATTTTATCCCCGCGTCCTCGCAGGCCTTCGCGAAGGCCGCGTTCTCGCTCAAAAAGCCGTAGCCGGGGTGTATGGCGTCCACGCCGCGCTTTCTGGCGAGGGCGATGATCTCGTCTATGGCGAGGTACGCGCCGAGCGGGCTGAGGTTTTCGCCTATGAGGTAGGCCTCGTCCGCCTTGGTGCGGAAGAGGTTCATCATGTCCTCCTTGGAATATATGGCCACGGTACGCAGCCCGAGGTCATAGCAGGCGCGGAAAATGCGTATGGCGATCTCGCCGCGGTTGGCGGCCATGACCTTTTCAAAGGTGTGCAGCTGCTGCAAAGCTCTCATCTCCTGTGTCTTATTCTCTCTTTCCCGTATCCGCAAGGCCGCTTATTTCTCCTCCGCCAGCTCGCGGCTGCGGCGCTTGTTGGCGTTGTAGCAGGCGCGGACGGCCTCGGGGAAGCCGTGCTCGTCGAGGGCCTTTATCGCGGCCTCCGTCGTGCCCTTTTTGCTGGTTAT
>CALWYQ010000137.1 GCA_944385815.1 uncultured Oscillospiraceae bacterium
CCCGAGGCGTCCACCACGCGCTTCGCGGCGAGGGCGACCTCCGGGCCTATCCCGTCGCCGGGTATGAGGGTTACGTTGTGAGCCATGTTCAGTCCTCCTTATGCTCGCGGGTGTAGTTGAGCAGGCCACCCGCGAGGAGGATGTCCCGCTGGCGCGGCGTTATATCGAGCCGCATTTCGGCGGCCCTGCCGTTAATTGTCACGCTGACCGGTTTCCCCTCGGCTGCGGCGGCAATCTGCGCGGGGGCGTCCTCAATCTCGACGGGGCAGCCCTCGCAGGCGGCGTCATAATCGGCGGCGTCGGTGAACTCGAGGGGCAGGATGCCGTTATTCATGAGGTTCGCGCGGTGGATGCGGGCGAAGCTCTTGGCCAGCACGGCCTTTATGCCGAGATAGAGCGGGGCGAGGGCGGCGTGCTCGCGGCTGGAGCCCTGGCCGTAATTCTCCCCGGCGACGATGAAGCCGCCGCCCTTTTCCAGCGCCCGGGCCGCGAAGCCCTCGTCGCAGGGCGCGAGGCAGAAGTTCGCGAGGTAGGGCACGTTCGAGCGGAAGGGGAGGAGCTTCGCGTTCGAGGGCATGATGTGGTCGGTGGTGATGTTGTCGCCGAGCTTTATGAGCGCCTCGCCCTCGAGCGCCCCGGCGGGGGCCTTGGCCTTGGGGAAGGGCTTGATGTTCGGCCCGCGCACGACCTCGACCCCGGCGGCGTTCGCCGGCGGGACTATCAGCATCCCGTCGTCGATGTCAAAGTGCTCGGGGACGTTGTAGGGCGCTTCGGCGCCGTAGCTCTCCGGGTCGGTGAGCACGCCGGTGACGGCGCTCACGGCGGCCGTCTCGGGGCTTACAAGGTATACGCCCGCGCTCGGCGTGCCGCTGCGGCCATAGAAGTTGCGGTTGAAGGTGCGCAGGCTCACGGCGTTCGTGGCCGGGGCCTGCCCCATGCCTATACAGGGCCCGCAGGCGCATTCAAGCACGCGCGCGCCGGCGGTGACCAGCTTGGCAAGCGCGCCGTTTTTAGCCAGCGCCTTGAGCACCTGCCGCGAGCCCGGCGAGATGGTCAAGCTGACGTTGGGGGCCACGCGCTTTCCGTCGAGTATCCCGGCCACGCGCATGAGGTCGCAGAAGCTCGAGTTGGTGCAGCTGCCTATGCAGACCTGGTCGATCTTCATGCCGGTAATCTCGGAGACGGGCACGACGTTGTCCGGCGAATGCGGCTGCGCGGCCATGGGGTGCAGGCTTGAGAGGTCGATGACTATCTCCTCGTCGTACTCTGCGCCGGGGTCCGCCTCGAGCGGCACCCACTGCCCCGCCCTGCCGCGGGCGGAGAGGAAGTCGCGCGTGCGCCTGTCGCTGGGGAAAACCGTCGTCGTCGCGCCCAGCTCTGCGCCCATGTTGGCGATCGTGGCGCGCTCGGGCACGGAGAGCGCGGCAACGCCGGGGCCACCGTACTCCATGACCCTGCCGACGCCGCCCTTGACGCTCAGGCGGCGGAGCAGCTCGAGTATAACGTCCTTGGCGGCGACCATATTATGCAGCTCGCCGGTGAGGACGACATGGCAGACCTTTGGCATGGTGAGGTAATACGCCCCGCCGCCCATGGCTACGGCGACGTCAAGGCCGCCCGCGCCTATGGCGAGCATGCCGGCCGCGCCGCATGTGGGCGTGTGGCTGTCCGAGCCGAGCAGGGTCTGGCCGGGTATCGAGAAGCGCTCAAGATGCACCTGATGGCAGATGCCGTTGCCCGGGCGGGAAAACCAGATGCCGTGCTTTGCCGCAACGGTCTGGATGTACTTGTGGTCGTCGGCATTCTCGCTGCCGGACTGAAGCATATTGTGGTCTATGTAGGCGACCGAGCGCCTGGTCCTGACCTGGTCTATGCCCATGGCCTCGAACTGCAGGTAGGCCATGGTGCCCGTAGAGTCCTGGGTCAGGGTCTGGTCTATGCTGATGGCTATCTCGCTGCCGGGCGTCATATCGCCGTGGACAAGGTGGCTTGATATGAGCTTCTGGGTTATGTTCATGGCTTCTCCCCCTCTGTATATGCCTTGTATTCCGCCGCCAGCTCGGCGTCGCCGATGTTTGTGACGCGGCCTTCTTCATACTGCGCGTCTACCCAGTCCCTGAGATGCTGGACAGCCGGGTCGTTTTTTGCCACGCTCGTCCCGAGCCGCGCGCTGAGCCATACGGCTATGCCCGCCGCGCCGGAATTCCGCGATATGCCCACCTTCGGCGGGCTCCTGAGTATCTTTGTGGTGTTGAAGATGTTGTATATCTCCTCGTCCTTCAAAAGCCCGTCGGCGTGTATCCCCGCCTGCGTGGTATTGAAGGCCTCCCCTACAAAGGGCGTGTTGGCCGGGATGTGATAGCATATTACCTTTTCATAGTAGTCCGCTATGTCCCGTATCGCCGTGGGGTCCATGCCGTCGAGCGTGCCGCGTATCTGCGCGTACTCCATAACCATGGCCTCGAGCGGCGTGTTGCCCGTGCGCTCGCCTATGCCGAGCAGCGAGCAGTTCACGCTCGCCGCGCCGTAGAGCCAGGCGGTGCCGGAATTCACGACGGCCTTGTAAAAGTCGTTGTGCCCGTGCCACTCGAGCTGCTCCGCCGCAAAGCCGCCGTAGTTCCGCAGGCCGTAGATTATGCCCGGAACCGAGCGCGGCATGCTCGCGCCGGGGTACGGCACGCCGTAGCCCATGGTGTCGCAGGCGCGTATTTTTATCGGGATGCCGCTCTCGTCGGCCAGCTCGTGTATCTCGTGCGCAAAGGGTACGACAAAGCCGTAAAAATCCGCGCGGGTGATGTCCTCAAAGTGGCAGCGGGGGTGTATCCCCGCGTCGAGCGCGTCCTTTATGACGCCGAGGTACATGTCCGCCGCCTCGCGGCGGGTCATTCTGAGCTTTTTATATATGTGGTAGTCCGAGCAGCTGACCAGGATGCCGCACTCCCTGAGCCCCAGCGAGCGCGCAAGGGCAAAGTCCTTTTTGCTCGCGCGTATCCAGCCGGTTATTTCCGGGAACTCATAGCCGAGCTCGCGGCACATATCCAGCGCCTTCCTGTCCCGCTCGCTGTAGAGGAAGAATTCCGTCTGCCTTATTATCCCTTTCGGGCCGCCGAGGCGGTGCAGCAGCCTGAACAGCTCGCGTATCTGCTCCGGCTCATAGGGCGCGCGGCTCTGCTGCCCGTCGCGGAAGGTCGTGTCCGTTATCCATATCTGCTCCGGCGGGTCCACAGGCGTCAGCCGGAAGTTAAAAGTGCACTTTGGGATCTCGTCATAGGGGAACATGTCCCGGTAAAGGTTGCCGTCCTCTCTGTCTTGGAGCGTGTATTTGTATTCGCACTCTGTAAGGACGTTCTTCTTGTCGTTGAACGCGATCACTCGGCTGCGCCTCCTTTGCTTGCTATGTGCGATATTATACAACGGCAAAATGAATTTTGCAAGCTTTAATTTTGCAAATTCCCGGCCTTATTCTGAGCTCACACCGTTTAATTTGCAATATTTGATGTCATGTCTTGCATTCTTGAAGAATCTTATTATGTCTTGACATCTATCTCCGCATAATTTTGCCGGCGTATTTCCGCATCGGAGGGCCCGGGCGTCTGCTCTGGAAGAGTATCCCTTCCAAAAATGCAGCTTGAAAATTGTGCAAAAGGCAGAAATTGCACTTTTGGGTTGACCTCGCCGCATGGTTCTGGTATTCTATTTCCAACACAGTATCTGCCTTTAAGATGCACTTCCTCCAACGCTGACGGCCTTGTGTGCCGCGGGCGCCGCATAATTTTTCCGCTGCTTTATGCGCCGCCAGACGGGGGCTGCATTTGCGTATGAACACGGCGCCGCGGCCGGAGCAGGCCGCCGGGCGCTCTGAGTTCATCCGGGCCCCGGCGGTCCCGCAATTCCGCCGCTAACAAAGCGGGCTCCGGCGTAGGCACCGGGTTTGCTCACGCCGTGTCCGGCCGCCGGACCCCCTCCAGGCCGGCGGTTTTTTTACCCGAAAACGCTCCGAATTCCTGTGAATTCGGAGCGTTGTGCTTGCTGCCGGGCGGTTCCGCGCCCTGGCCGGGGTGCCGCCGGGCCCGGCTGTCAGCAGTTCTGGGGGAAGAATTCGTCCATTGGGAAGCTGATGTGCGAGAAAATGGTGCAGGGATCGTCCTGGCAGCTCCCGCCGGGGCATTCCTTGTCGGGGATGCAGTAGTCGTAGGCGGGTATGAGCAGCTGGGTATCGCGCTCGAGGCGGACGATGGTGAACTGGCCGAGCGTGACATACAGGCGCTTGGCCGGGTCGTTGACGACGAGGGTGTCCCCGAAGCGGGAGATGATGTAGGGCGGGATGTCCGGCTGGGCCTGGTCGGGCGGGCATACGCACTGGGCGGTGTCTACAAGCTTGAGGTGCAGCGCGATGGGGTCCACGGCCTCGACCGTCGCGATGGGCAGGCCGTCGGCCTCGCCGGCGATGGCCATGGGGTCGGACGAGAAGGCCTTGACGGTGCCCACGCCGCCGCAGAGCATTACGCGCTTGGTGAAGATGGCGAGGCCCGTGACGGTGTTGCCGCCGGGGGAGGTCTCGCCGGTGATGCGGTAATAGTACGTGATGTCGACGGTGTAGTAGCCGTTATTGAAGGTGATGGCCTCGACGTTCACGTCGGCGTAGAGCAGCTCGGCGCTCTTGGCCCTGACGGACAGCGCCGCGTCTATGTACGGCTGCGAAGCCGTGGTAGGATAAACGCGCAGATCCTCAATGCAGTCTTTTTCCTTGCAGCTGTCAAAAATCTTCCTTGTGTGTATGCAGACGGCCTCGCGGATGCAGGCGCTCGAGTCGACCGGGCCGGGCACTACTGTGTCTGCCATGGCAGGTTCCTCCTTACTATGGATTGAAGGCTGGCTTCAGCACAGTGTATGCCGCGAGGAAAAGAGTTGTGCCCGGCGGCGGCTTATGGTATAATGTCCTGGTCAAAAGCGCCAAAAGCATTTTGAAGGAGGGAGAGCTTTGGAGAACTTCGGTTTTATCCACGGCGAGCTGGACACCAAGATACTCATACTCTACGTCCTCCGCCGCCTGCCGCGGCCCGTGGACGGGGAGACTCTCACGGAGCTCTGCTCCTTTGACAACGGCGTCGGCTGGTTCGACTATGCCGACTGCCTCGCCGGCCTTGTGGACACCGCGCATGTGCAGGAGCTTGACGGCGGGCGCTATGTAATAACCGACAAGGGCCGCGCAAACGGCGAGGCCGCCGAGACGAGCATACCCTACTCCGTCCGCCGGCGCGCCGACCTGCTCATAGAGCCCATAGCCGAGCGCATGCGGCGCGAGGCCATGATCGACGCGGCGCACTCGCCGGCCTCCGGCGGCGGCGTGACGGTAAAGCTCCGCCTCTCCGACGGCAAGGGCGAAATACTGTCGATGAGCCTTCTTGCGCCCGACGAGGGCTCGGCCCTCGCTATGGAGCGCGCCTTCCGCAGGGACGCCGAGGGCATATACCAGAAGCTCATAGAAATCTTGAACGATGGGACGGTTGAAGGATGAAAACAGTCATACCCGAGGGCTACAGGAGCCTGCTCACTGTCTATGAGACGCAGAAGGCCATCGGCCTTATGAAGCGCCTTTTTGAGGACAATTTTTCCGGCGCGCTGGGCCTCATGCGCGTCTCCGCCCCGCTCTTTGTGGACGGCGGCAGCGGCATAAACGACAATCTAAACGGCTATGAGCGCCCCGTGGATTTTGAGATAGCGCACTCCGGCATACACTGCCAGGTCGTGCAGTCCCTTGCCAAGTGGAAGCGCGTCGCCCTCAAGCGCTACGACCTCTGGCCCGGCAAGGGCATATACGCGGACATGAACGCCATCCGCCGCGATGAGGATGAGCTTGACAACCTCCACTCCGTCTACGTGGACCAGTGGGACTGGGAAAAGGTCATCCTGCGCGAAAACCGCAATCTCGACTACCTCAAGAGCACGGTCATGGACATAGTCGCCGCCCTGTGCGCCACGCAGGAGGTCATGGTGAGCATGTTCCCCGCCCTCTCGCTCGTGCCTAAGATAGAGCGCCGGGTGAGCTTTGTAACGGCGCAGGAGCTCGAGGACCTCTGGCCCGAGCTTACGCCGAAGCAGCGCGAAAACAGGTACCTGCAGGAGCACCGCACTGCCTTCATCATCGGCATAGGCGCCCCGCTCCGCTCCGGCCGGCCGCACGACGGCCGCTCCCCCGACTATGACGACTGGAGCCTGAACGGCGACATCCTTGTCTGGAACGACCTGCTCGGCTGCGCCTTTGAGCTCTCGAGCATGGGCATCCGCGTCGACCCCGAAAGCCTCTCGAGGCAGCTTGCCGCCGCCGGCTGCGACGACCGCCGCGGCCTGTGGTACCATAAGCAGCTCCTTGCGGGCGAGCTTCCCCTCTCCATCGGCGGCGGCATAGGCCAGTCGCGCATGAGCATGCTCCTGCTCGGCAAGGCCCATATCGGCGAGGTGCAGTGCTCCACCTGGGACCCCGAAACCGTCCGCATCTGCGACGCCGCCGGCGTCATGCTGCTCTGAGCCGCCCTCCGGGCGGGAAAGGCCGGTCTGCAATTTTACACAGCCCCCCTGATTTGTGGGGGCTGTTTTGCATGTTCCCGTTGCTTTCCGTACGTTTTTGTTGTATAATACGTTTATATGTTAACTAATTGTGCACTGGGGGATATTGCATGAGTAAGACTGCCATCGTAACCGACAGCAACAGCGGTATCACGCAGGACGAGGCCCGCGCTCTGGGCATTTACGTCGTGCCGATGCCGTTTTTATCGACGGCGAGCTCTTTCAGGAGGGCGTAACCCTCGACCACGCGGAATTTTTCCGCCGCATGGCCGCCGGTGCTGACATTTCAACAAGCCAGCCGGCCCCCGGCGACGTGCTCTCGCTGTGGGACGAGGCGCTTGAGCGCTGCTCCGAGCTGGTATACATACCCATGTCCAGCGCGCTCAGCGGCTCCTGCGCCACGGCGCGCCTGCTTGCCGAGGACTATGACGGCCGCGTCACGGTTATAGACAACCAGCGCATCTCCGCCACGCAGCGCGCAAGCGTCCTCGACGCGGTCGAGCTCGCGAACGCCGGCTATACCGCCGCGGGGATTGAGGAGATACTGCTCGCCGAAAGGCTCAGCGCCAGCATCTATATAAGCGTGGACACGCTCAAGTACCTCAAAAAGGGCGGGCGCGTCACCCCGGCGGCCGCAGCCTTCGGCACCGTGCTGGGCATAAAGCCCGTGCTCCAGATCCAGGGCGACAAGCTTGACGCGCTCGCCATGGCGCACGGCACGAAGGCCGCGAAGCGCCAGATGCTCGACACGCTCGAGCGCGACCTTGAGGGCCGCTTTGCCGGCGTGGAGGGCATAACCGTTGAGGCGGCGTACACCTGCACCGACGAGGAGGCCGCCGAATGGGCCGGGGAGATACGCGCCCGCTTCGGCCCGCTCTTCGACGGCTACATAACCCCGCTGCCCCTATCCATAGCCTGCCACATCGGCCCGGCGCGTTCGGCACCGGCTGCGTAAAGCGGCTGAAGGCAAAATAAAAGAGCCCCGGCGGGGCTCTTTTTTTATGCGCCCGCTATGCTCATAAAGGCGCGGCTGCGGGGCAGGAGCCGCATGAGCGGCATCCCGATTATAAAGAGGACGCCGGCCTCCTCCACGGCAAGCTGCAGCGCCGTCAGCGGGAAGGCGGACATGAAGGCCCCGGTGCTCCAGGCGATGACCGCGCCGACGATGGGCGCATTCCATGCGACGGGCATGAAGCAGACCAGTACGCAGCGGGAGAAGCTCAGCGGCTTGGCGTGGCCGCGGGCTATGGCCGCCGCGCAGAGGCCCGCGCCGAGGGTGGCCAGCGAGCCGAACACGATGTCCGGCAGGCCGTAGCCGCCGAAGAAGTTGGCCAGCGCGCAGCCTATCCAGAGGCCCCACGCGGCCGTCGGCATAAAGGCCGGCAGTATGCAAAGCGCCTCCGACACGCGGAACTGCACGACGCCGAAGGATATAGGCGCGAGCAGCACGGTCAGCGCGCAGTAGGCGGCGCCGACGACGGCGGCGAAGGCGAGATTTTTCACTGTTAATTTCATGGTGGTATCCTCCCATTTTGGTTTAGATTTACATCAACGCGGGTGTGGAAACCGCGGAATGCATGATTTCAGGCGCCGGTCTTTGAGTACAGGCAGCCGCAGTAATTCTGGCGGTAAAGGCCGAGCTCTCGCGAGAGCTCTATGCTGCGCCTGTAGCCGTTGCGCTTTTTGAAGTCGGCGGGGAGCCATTTTACGCCGTATTTCCCGGCGAGGGAAAGGCCGATGGCGTTAATCCTCTGCGCGTCCTTGTGCGGGGAGACGCTGAGCGTGGTGGCGAAGTAATCGCAGCCGAGGCGGCTGCATTCGCGCGCGGCGAACTCAAGCCGCAGCCGGAAGCACTCGGTGCACCTCGCGCCGCCCTCCGGCTCGCCCTCGAGGCCGCGGACTGCCCCGTCATAGGCCGGGCCGTCGTAGGCGCAGGGCACAAGCGTGACGCCGGGGATGCGCTCAATGACCTTCAGCTGGTTTTCAAGCCGGAGCTCATACTCGGCCTCCGGCTGGATATTGGGGTTATAGTAGCTCAGATACACCTCAAAATACCTGGTGAGGTATTCGAGGACATAGCTCGAGCACGGCCCGCAGCAGGAGTGCAGCAGCAGGCTCGGCCGGCCCTCGAGCGCGGCGAGGACCCTGTCCAGTTCAAGCTGATAATTGACTCTGTTCATCTTGACTTATCCCCGCATAAACCGTAAAATACTCCATAAAGGAGTGGTATGAATGGACAATCGCACGGGCAAATCAGAATACTATCTCGGCATTGCCGACGCCGTGCTCCGCCGCTCGACCTGTATGCGGCGCAAATACGGCGCAATCATCGTGCGCAACGACGAGATAATCTCCACCGGCTATAACGGCGCGCCGCGCGGCAGGCTCAACTGCTCCGACGTCGGCTACTGCACGCGCGAGGACCTCGGCATCCCCTCCGGCGAGCGCTATGAGCTCTGCCGGAGCGTCCACGCCGAGGCGAACGCCATAATCTCCGCCGCGCGGCGGGACATGCTCGGCAGCACGCTCTATCTTGTAGGCCGCGACGCCAAAACCGGCGAGCTGCTGGCCGACACGATGCCCTGCTCCATGTGCAAGCGCCTTATCATAAACGCCGGCATAAGCCAGGTCGTCGTCAGCACGCTTGCCGGCCAATACAGCACGATCCACGTCCGGGACTGGGTCTTTAACGACGACAGCGTACCCAAAACAAGCCGGTAGGCGCGCGCAGCTTTTCAGCAGACTAAAAGGGCCCCTTGCGGGCCCCTTTTTTCAGTCGGTGACGTAGGGCAGGAGAGCGATCTGACGGGCGCGCTTGATGGCCTCGGTCAGCTCGCGCTGATGCATGGCGCAGGTGCCGGTGGTGCGGCGCGGAAGGATCTTGCTGCGCTCGCTCATGAACTTGCGGAGCTTGGCGGAATCCTTGTAGTCGATGTAAGCGACCTTGTCGACGCAGAACTGGCATACCTTTTTGCGCTTGCGACCCTTATTCTTGTTATCGAAAGCCAAGGTTATACCTCCAGTACAAAGTGATGTTTAGAATGGGAGTTCCCCATCTCCGTCGTCCAGCTCGGAAAACGCGCTGGGCGCGGGGGCGGGGGCGGACTGGCGGGGCTGGTTATAGCCGCCGGAGCTCTGGCGTCCGCCATAGCCCTGACGGTCGTAGCCGCCGCCGGAATTGCCGGAATTGCGCTCATAACCGCCGGAATTGCCGCCGCGGTCATAGCCGCCGTCGCCGTCGCGGCGGGAGCTCTCGCCAAAGTACACATTGTCCGCCACGACCTCGGCGCTGGTGCGCTTGTTGCCGTCGCGGTCGGTCCAGTCGCGCATCTGAAGCCGCCCGGAGACGACTATCATGCTGCCCTTGTGGAAGTACTTGTTGACGAATTCGCCGGTCTGACGCCAGGCGACAATGTCGATAAAATCGGTCTGGCGGTCCTCGCCGCGGCCGAAGTCACGGTCCACGGCGATGCGGAAGCTCGCCACGGGGATCTGCGACTGCGTGTAACGCAGCTCGGGGTCGCGGGTGAGCCGGCCCATGAGGACGATGTGGTTGAGCATCCTCTCTCCTCCTTAATTACTCGGGGCGCTTGGTTATGAGGCTGCGGATGACACCGTCGGTGATGCCCATGAGACGGTCGAGCTCGGCGGGGAACTCGGGGCCGCTCGTGAACTTGACGAGCACGTAGTAGCCCTCGGTGAGATAGTCGATTTCGTAGGCGAGCTTGCGCTTGCCCATCTCCTCCATCTCATCAAGAGTGCCGTTCTGCTCGACAAGCGTCTTGAACCTCTCGACGATAGCAGCGGTCTCTTCCTCGGAGAGGTCGGGGCGGATGATATACATCACTTCGTACTTTTCGCTTGTTTTAGCCATTTGTGCACCTCCTTCTGGACATATGGCCCGCGTCCAAACACGGGCAAGGATAACCCGCCTTCCGGCAGGCTTATCAATTATACACGAATCTGCGGATTTGTCAAGGACGAGTTATGCCCTGCCCTCTCGGGCCGTGGAACGGCTTGCATTTTGCTTGCGAAACGCAATCAAACGTGCTATACTGTACGCAAAGGAGGCGATACCATGGCCCGCACTTCAAACATCTTCGTGCGCGTGGAGCCGGAGGTAAAGGAACAGGCCGAGGAAATACTCGACGAGCTTGGCATACCGATGTCCAACGCCGTCGGAATGTTCCTGCGCCAGGTCGTGCTTCAGAGGGGCATCCCCTTTGATATAAAGCTGCCCTCGCACGCGCCGGCCGCCTTCGGCGCCGTCAGCCCCGCCGAGCGCGACGCCGAACTCGCAAAAGGCATAGACGACATCAAAGCCGGCCGCACCATCCCCGCCGACGAGCTCGCGGCCTCTCTTTTCCGAGACTACGGCGTATGACATGGTCTGTGGAATACACCCGCACGGCGGAGCGCGACCTGCGGGGAATACTGGACTACATCTCCATTGAGCTAGCCGAGCCCGTCACCGCCCGGCGGCTCGCGCGGCTTATCATCGGCGAAATAGCCAAGCTCAGCGAGATGCCGGAGCGGTTCCGCCTCTTCGATGAAGAGCCCTGGCGAAGCATGGGCCTGAGGCAGTTTGCCGTAAAGAATTACCTCGTGTTCTATATGCCCGTGGAAGCCCGCCGAACCGTCTACATCGTGAGAATCTTCTACGGCGGCAGGGATATAAGGAGGCAGCTCGAAGGCATCGAGCTCCCTTAACCGCCCACGGCCAATGCCGCCCCCGGCGGCGAGGCCGGCTTCGCAGAATTTCACCGCCTCAGCGGTGAAACAAATTCGCATCCTATCCAAATCGCAGGGAATTCGGCGGAATTCCCTGCTTTTTTCCGGGGCTTTGCCTCGCCGGGAATACTTCTCGCGCAGCGGAGTGTGCAAGAGCCCGCCAGTCCGCAGACTGGCGGGCTTGAGTGCGCGCAGCGGAGCGCCGGTCTCCATCGCGCCCCCGGCGCGGGGGACCTCCCTTGGCACGAAATGCCCGCAGGCATTTCGGCCAGCTTAAACCTTGAAGTTTACGCTCGTGTCCCCCTGGAGGTCGGAGCCGAACTCGTAGTCCTTGCCGGGGAGGATGGCGTTGAGGGCTATGCCGACGATGGCGGCGGTGGCGAGGCCGGAGAAGCTGACGGCGCCGATGTGTATGGCGCCCTCGCCGGAGTAGGTGACGCCAATGGCGAGCACGAGTATGAGCGCGGCGATGATGACGTTGCGGCTCTTGGTGAAGTCGACGCGGTTCTCGACGACGTTGCGGACGCCGACGGCGCTTATCATGCCGTAGAGCACGAGGCTGACGCCGCCTATCGTGGCGGTGGGCATGGCGTGGACG
>CALWYQ010000138.1 GCA_944385815.1 uncultured Oscillospiraceae bacterium
GAGCTCGACGAACCTGAACTCCCAGCTCGACCAGAGCACAAGCTCCTCGCTCAGGCGCGAGAGGTGCGCCATGAGCAGGCTCAGCGCGGCGCAGAGCTCCACGCAGTAGTCCCGGTCGGAGACGGCGTCCATGCTGTTGAGGCTGTATCCGGCGAAGCCCAGCTCCGCGGCGGTCATGGCGCGGTCGATGGGGTGCGTCGTCCCGGCGAGGGCGGCCGCGCCGAGGGGGCACTCGCGCAGCATACGCGCCTTTGCGTCCTCTATCCGGCCTGTGTCGCGCGCGAGCATCATGCCGTAGGCCAGCAGGTGGTGCGCGAACGTGACGGGCTGGGCGCGCTGGAGGTGGGTGTAGCCGGGCATTATCGTATCCCGGTTGGCCGCGGCCACGGCGCACAGCGCGCTTATGACGTCCTTTATCAGCGCCGCGGTCTTTTCGCACTCGCCCTTGAGATATAGCCGCGTATCGACGGCGACCTGGTCGTTCCGGCTGCGGGCGGTGTGCAGCTTTTTGCCCGTGTCGCCGAGGCGGGCGGTGAGCTCGGCCTCGACAAAGGAGTGTATGTCCTCCGCCGCGGGGTCTATTTTAAGCGCGCCGCTCTCCAAATCGGCCAGTATGCCGCCGAGCCCGGCTATCAGCGCCTCGCCCTCCGCCGGCGTTATGATGCCGCATTTGGCGAGCATCCCGGCGTGGGCGATGCTGCCGGCGATGTCCTCCCTGTACATGCGGGAATCCACGCCTATGCTCGAGTTGAGCCTGTCGGCGTATTCGTCAAGCGCTCCCGCGCTGCGCCCTGCCCATAGCTTTTCCATTCTGCCGTCCCCCATTTAAGCCGAGTTCGGGGCGGAGGCCGCCCCGAACGCTTATTCTATTACTTCTTATTCTTCGCGTCAACCTGCGCCTGGACCTTTATGGGCAGGCCGAAGAGGTTTATGAAGCCCGCGCTGTCGGCCTGGTTGTAGACGTGGTCCTCGCCGAAGGTGGCGATCTCCTCGCTGTAGAGGCTCCAGTCGCTCCAGGCGCCGGCCTTTATGACGTTGCCCTTGTAGAGCTTGAGCTTCACAACGCCGCTCACGTGCTCCTGCGTCTTATCGACAAAGGCGGAGAGCGCCTCGCGCAGCGGGGTGTACCACTGGCCGTCGTACACCAGCTCGGCGAAGGTGATGGCGAGCTCCTGCTTCTTGTGCATGGTGAGCTTGTCGAGGCACAGCGTCTCGAGGTAGTCGTGCGCGGCGTAGAGTATCGTGCCGCCCGGCGTCTCGTACACGCCGCGGCACTTCATGCCGACAAGGCGGTTTTCAACGATGTCCAGAAGGCCGATGCCGTTCGCGCCGCCCAGCTCGTTGAGCTTGAGGATAATGTCCTTCGCGCTCATCTTTTCGCCGTCGAGCGCCACGGGGACGCCCTTGTCGAACTCAAGCGTTATATAGGCCGGCGTGTCGGGCGCGTCTATGGGCGAGACGCCCATCTCGAGGAAGCCCGGCTTCTCGTAAAGCGGCTCATTGCCCGCGTCCTCGAGGTCGAGGCCCTCGTGGCTCAGGTGCCAGAGGTTCTTGTCCTTGGAGTAGTTTGTCTCACGGTTTATCTTCAGCGGGACGCCGTGCGCCTCGGCGTAGGCTATCTCCTCCTCGCGGGACTTTATGCTCCACTCACGCCAGGGGGCGATGATGGGCATGTCGGGGACGAAGTGCTTGAGCGTGAGCTCAAAGCGCACCTGGTCGTTGCCCTTGCCGGTGCAGCCGTGGCAGATGGCGTCCGCGCCCTCGGCTATCGCTATCTCCGCGAGGCGCTTGGCGATGACCGGCCTCGCGAGGGAGGTGCCGAGCATGTACTCCTCGTACTTCGCGCCGGCCTTGACGGCGGGGATGACAAAGTCATCCACAAATTCGTCCGTCAGGTCCTCTACATAGAGCTTGCTCGCGCCGGTCTTGAGCGCCTTCTCCTCAAGGCCCTCCAGCTCGTCGGCCTGTCCGACGTTGCCGGAGACGGCGATGACCTCGCAGTTATTATAATTCTCCTTCAGCCAGGGGATTATGACCGAGGTGTCCAGGCCGCCGGAATAGGCGAGAACGACTTTTTTGATTTCAGATTTATTCATTGTTAAGCCTCCAATATGCGAAGTGTCACGTGGTTTATGCGATGATTATAGCGCAATCCGCATAATTATGCAAGAGGCAGCTTTATTTTCGTCACCCCGCCCAATAAGCGCCCCTCCAGGCCGGGGCGTCTGTGCGATATGATATATTTATTCATAATATCCGCCGATATCCGGGGAAATATGCAGTAAGCGCACCGGCTGCGGGCCGGTGCGCTTATGTCCCGAGCGGGGGCTCAGGCGGCGGCTTTATGCTTTTTTATCCTCATGCCGGTCTTATTCAGGACGCGCAGCAGGAGGCTTACGCTGGCGGCGATGGAGACTATTTCGGCTATGGGGAAGCTCAGCCAGACGTTGTCCAGCTCGCCGGTCAGGCTCATGAGCCAGGCCACGGGGACGAGGACGAAGAGCTGGCGCGCCACGCTTATGTAGAGGCTGTACATGCCGTAGCCGAAGGCCTGGCAGGCCGAGGAGCATATCACGCACACGCCCGCGAAGATGAAGCTCAGCGAGATTATCCTCAGCGCCGGGGCGCCGATGCGCAGCATGTCCGCGCTCGGGTCGAAGAAGCCGAGCAGCACGCGGGGCATGAGCTGGAACACGGCGAAGCCGGCGAACATGATGGCGGTGGCGTAGATCATGGCGCAGCGGATGGTCCTGTTTACGCGCTCGGGCATTTTCGCGCCGTAGTTGTAGCCAATTATGGGCACCATGCCGTTATTCAGGCCGAAAACCGGCATGAAAACAAAGCTCTGCAGCTTGAAGTACACGCCGAACACCGCGGCGGCCGTGCTGGTGAAGCCGGTGAGGATGCGGTTCATGAAGAAGGTCATAACCGAGGAGATGCTGCTCATGACTATGCTCGGTATGCTTATGCGCGAGATGTCCAGCGCCGCGCGGAGGCTGGGCGGGTATTTTACGAACGAGAGGTGCAGCTCATGGTTCTTGTGCCGGTTTATGAAGTAGGCGCAGAAGGCGGCGAGGATCTGGCCGCCCACGGTGGCGATGGCGGCGCCGGCTATGCCCATGGCGGGCAGGCCGAACCAGCCGAAGATGAGTATGGGGTCGAAGATTATGTTGAAAACCGCGCCTATGAGCTGCGTTACCATGCTCCAGAGGGTCTTGCCAGTGGACTGGAGCAGGCGCTCGAAGCCTATCTCGATGAACACGCCGAAGGAGAAGATGAGCACGATGCGCAGGTACTCGACCGTGTAGCCGAGGATAATCGCCGCGTCCTCCGGCGGGAGGCTCTCGTCAAGCTGCGCGGCGGCTATGGGCTCGGCGAAGAAGATGCCGATGACAAGGAAGATGAGGTAGCTCAGCCCCTCGAGGGCGAAGCCCGTGGAGGCTATGCGGTTGGCGCGCTCCGGGTCCTTCTCGCCGAGGGCGCGGGAGATAAGCGCGTTCAGGCCGACGCCGAAGCCCACGGCGAAGGCTATGAGCAGGTTCTGCAGCGGGAAGGCAAGGCCGACGGCCGTGAGCGCGAACTCGTCTATGCGCGAGACGAAGATGCTGTCCACGACGTTATAGAGCGCCTGGACAAGCATGGATATCATCATCGGCACGGCCATGCTGATAAGCAGCCGGTTTATGGGCATTGTGCCCATTTTGTTCTCATGCGTAAGCGTTTCCAAGGGGTCTCTCTCCATTTTAATATATTTTCGCCAGAAAAGCATATCAGACGCCCAGCGGAATGTCAAGGCGCGGGCGCTGCGTTAATTTTTCGACGCTCCCGGCTCTGCCTCTTGCCCTCCGGCGCGGGATGTGGTAAAATGGCTCGCTATGAAAAACGACTTCAAAGAACGCTATATCGCCGCCCGCAGGCGCATAATAGAGCACGACTTCGAGCGGCTGAACAGTATGCAGCGCCGCGCCGTGATGGCCACGGAGGGGCCGCTGCTCATCCTTGCCGGCGCGGGCAGCGGGAAAACCACGGTGCTTATAAACCGCGTGGCCAACCTGCTCAAATACGGCCGCGCGTCCGACTGCGACGAGATACCCGAAAACGCCACCGAGGCGGATTTGGCCGTGTTGGAGGCCGGCCCATCGCCCGAGGCGGAGCGTCTTGCCGCGTACGGCCGCGTGGAGCCCTGGCGCATCATCGCCATCACCTTCACCAACAAGGCCGCCGACGAGCTCAAGAGCCGGCTTGCCGCCATGCTCGGCGAGGCGGCGGACGACATCTGGGCCCGCACCTTTCACAGCGCCTGCGTGCGCATACTGCGCCGCGACGCCGACCGCCTGGGCTATCCCAGGAGCTTCACCATCTACGACAGCGCGGACCAGCTCTCGGTCATGAAGGCCGTGCTGCGCGAGCTCAACCTCGACGAGAAGGTCTTTGCCCCGCGCGCCATGCTCGCCGCGCTCGACAAGGCCCGGGACGAGCTGCTCTCCCCCGAGCAGTATGAGGCCCGGTACGGCCAGAGCGGCGACCCGAGGCAGCGCGAGCTCTGCCGGATATACAGCTGCTACGCCGCGCGGCTCTTCAAGGCCGGCGCGATGGACTTTGACGACCTGCTGTACAACACCGTGCGCCTGCTGAAGGAGCATCCGGAGGTGCTCGAGCACTACCAGAGGCAGTTCAAATACGTGCTCATAGACGAGTATCAGGACACGAACAACCTCCAGTACATGCTCGCGAGCCTGCTCGCCGGCGGGCACGGGAACATCTGCGTCGTAGGCGACGACGACCAGAGCATCTACAGGTTCCGCGGCGCGACGATAGAGAACATACTCAGCTTTGAAAAGCAGTACCGCCGCTGCCGCACCATACGCCTCGAGCAGAACTACCGCTCCACGGGGCACATACTCAGCGCGGCCAACGCCGTGATTGCGAACAACACCGCCCGCAAGGGCAAAACGCTCTGGACCGACGCCGGCGAGGGCAGCAGGCTCACGCTCTACACCGCGCAGAACGAGGACGACGAGGCGCAGTACGTCGCCGCGCACGTGCTCAGCCACCGCGGCGCGGGCGGGCTCTTCCGCGACTGCGCCGTGCTCTACCGCACGAACGCGCAGTCGAACCGGCTCGAGTTCGCCTTCAAGCGCAACGGCATACCCTACCGCGTCGTGGGCGGGATGCGCTTTTTTGACCGCGCTGAGATAAAGGACATGCTCGCCTACCTGAGCGTGATACAGTCCCCGGCGGACGACCTGCGCCTTGCGCGCATCATAAATACGCCCCAGCGCGGCATAGGCGCGCACACGGTTGACGCCGCGAGGGCCATTGCCGCCGCGCGCGGGATGAGCCTCAGCGAGGTCATAGCCCGCGCGAACGAATTTGACGAGCTCAGGCGCGCCGCGGCGAAGCTCATACAGTTTTCCGACCTCATGGCCTTCCTGCGCGAAAAGGCCGCCGGGCTGCCGGTGGACGCGCTTTACGACCTGGTGCTCGAGGCCACGGGCTATGAGCGGGCCCTGCGCGAGAAGGGCGGGGACGAAAACCTCGCGAGGCTTGAGAACATCGCCGAGCTCAAGACCAACATCCTCGGCTACATGAACGACACGGGGGACAGCTCCCTTGCCGGCTTCCTCGACGAGGTCGCGCTCTACACCGACCTGGACAGCTACAGCGCCGACGCCGACTGCGCCGTTATGATGACCATGCACAGCGCCAAGGGCCTCGAATTCCCCATAGTCTTTGTCGTCGGCATGGAGGAGGGGCTCTTCCCCGGGATGCGCTCCATAGGCGACCCGGAGGAGATGGAGGAGGAGCGGCGGCTCTGCTATGTCGCCCTCACCCGCGCGCGGGAGACGCTCTACCTCACCTGCGCAAGGCAGCGCATGATATACGGCCGCACGCAGATGAACCTGCCGAGCCGCTTTGTGGACGAGATCCCCGCCGGGGACATCGAGCGCACGGGCGCCGTGCCGGAAAAGCAGCGCGAATGGCGCCCGCCCAAAAAGCTCCCGCCCGAGCCGCGCCGCCACGCCGCCGCGCCCCCGGCCGCGCAGAGCGCCGCCGCGCCGAAGTTCGCCGTCGGCGACCGGGTGGCGCACACCGCCTTCGGCACGGGCGAGATAGTCAAGCTCACGCCCATGGGCGGCGACGCGCTTATCGAGATAAGCTTTGAGCGCGCAGACGTCGGGACCAAGCGGCTGATGCTCCGCGCCGCGGCTCAGCACATGAGGAAGGCGGACTGATGGGAGTGAAAAAATACGCCGCCGCCGGCCGCCTCGCGCTGCTCGGCGCAACGCTGCTCTGGGGCTCGAGCTTTGTGGTGCTCAAGAATACGCTCGAGACCGTGCCGACGCTCTGGGTGCTCGCCCTGCGCTTCACCGGGGCCGCGCTGCTGCTGGGCCTGCCGCTCATAAGGGAGCTGCGCCGCGTGGACAAAGCCTGCCTGAGGGCCGGGGCGCTCATGGGCCTCGCGCTGTACGCGGCCTACGCGCTGCAGACCTTCGGCCTCGAGCGCACCACGCCGGGCAAGAACGCCTTCCTCACGGCCACCTACTGCGTGCTGACGCCCTTCCTGTACTGGGCCTTCACGCGCAGGCGCCCGGACGGGTACAATATCGCCGCCGCGCTCGTCTGCATAACTGGCATGGCCCTCGTCTCGCTCAGCGGGGACCTCAGCATCGGCGCGGGCGAGGCGCTGACGATGCTCTGCGGGCTCTTTTACGCGCTGCACATTATCTTCACCTCCCGCGCCATGGAGCGCTACCCCGTCGGGGTGATGACGGTGCTGCAATTTGCCGTCGCGGCCGCGCTGTGCTGGCTGACCGCGCCCTTCGCCGCGCCCTTCCCGGGCGCCGTCCCGGCGGCGAGCTGGCTGTCCATAGGCTACCTCTGCCTCTTCTGCACCGCCGCGTGCTACCTTTTGCAGACCTTCGGGCAGAAATACACCTCGCCGCAGACCTCGAGCATCATACTCACGCTCGAGAGCGTTTTCGGGACGCTTATCTCCGTTATCTTCTACCACGAAGCCCTTACGCTGCGCGAGATATGCGGCTTTGCGCTTATATTCATCGCCGTTCTGATAAGCGAGACCAGGCCGGCCTTCCTGCGTCCCGGGGCGAAGGCATAAAACGACCCCGCCGGATAAATCCGGCGGGGTCCTGCTTTATTCAGGCGAGGGAGAGGGCGGTGTCGAGGAGCTTTGCCATCTCGGCGCGGGTGAGCCCCCCGGCGGGTTTGAGAGCGCCGCCGCTGCCCTGCACTACGCCGAGGCGCACAAGGCCGGCTGTCGCCGCGCGCGCCCATCCGGCGACCCCGTCGCCGTCCGAAAAGGCCTCCAAGAGCGCCTCGTCCGCCTCCGGCGCGCTGACGCCTAATTCCGAAAGGGCCCGGTGCAGCAGCGTAAAGCCCTCCTGGCGGGTCAGGGTATCGCCGGGCGCGAACACGCCCTCGGCCCTGCCGGTGGTAATGCCGTTCTCCACGGCCCAGGCGACGGCTCCGGCATAGTAGGCGCCCTCCGGCACGTCCTCAAAGCCGCTCGTCCCGCCGACAGCGGGCTCACCGGCCGCGCGGTAGAGCATGAGCACAAAGTCGCCGCGCTTGAGCTTGAGCTCGGGGCCGAACTGCGTGGCGCTGATGCCGGAGACTATGCCCTGCCTGTAGAGGCTCTTTACGTTGGCCGCGGCCCAGTGCCCGGCCATGTCCTCAAACTCCACGGTTATCTCCACGGGCAGCTCGAGCGTGAGCCCGGCGCAGCTTATGACTATCGCGCCCTCCGCGCCCGGCGCGCCGGAGGCGGTGAACACGCCGCCGTTCACGGAGCCGACGCCGCCCCTGACCTCATAGCTCACGGCCTCGCGGCCCATGAGCACCTCGCGGAGCATATACTCCGCCGCGACGGAGAGCGTGACGCTCTCGCCGCTGTCAAGGATGAGGCCCCCGGCGGCGTCGCGGCCGTCCGCCGTTACGGACAGGCTGCCGGCCCGGGTTATTACGTGCAGCGTGCCCCTGCCGCGCGCGCCGGAGCCGCTGAGGCTTATCGTGTCCGTCCCTGCCGAGGCGGGGGCGGTGTAGGTGCTGCCGGAGACCGAGCCGCGCGCGGCCGAGGCGCTTATCTCCCCGGGCAGGGCGCAGGAGCGCAGGGCGGAATCCGCGGCGGCGAAGCTGAGCTCAACGCTGCTCCCGGCTAAAACGAAGGCGCCCTCCTGCCCGATGAACAGCCGCTCCGCCCTGCCTGAGGGCGCGGCGTCCGTGACGAAGAGGATGTACGAGGCCACGGAGCGCGGCTTGCCGTCCGAGGGTACGTTCACGGTGGTAAAGCCCTCCGCGCCGGGCATACGCAGGCTCATTATGCTCGAGCCGCCGCCGTCGAGATTCACGGCGTCAACGCAGCCCAGGTCCAGAAGCTCGGCGGCGAGCTCCGTGAGCGTCGCGCCCGCGGAGTGCTCCCCGCGGCCGTCAAGGACGTGGAACACCACGCTGCCGTCGCTCCTTATGCCGAGGGCGGTGCGGGGGTTTGCGCGCGCTATGCTGCCGTTCCAGAGCTCGGAATCGGTGAGGCTGCCGTCCTTTATGAGGATATCCCCCGCGCCGGTGACGTAATCGGCCTCCTCAAGGCGCTCGTCCGCGCACTCGGCCGTCAGCGTGACGCGGCCGCCTGTCTCAAAGCTCTCGAACACGTCCTCGAGCCCGGCGCTCCCGGCCGCGGTGAGGACAAGGTTATCGCGGCCTATGGGCACGCTGCCGCCCTCGGCGGAGAGCTCCGTGACAACAAGCTCGAGCTCGCCGCCGAGCCTTATGTCCTCCCCGCCCAGCACCTCGAAGCGCACGAACCAGCCCTCTCCGGAGGTACGGGTGGAGACGGTGGAAAAATACTCGCTGAACAGGTACGCGCCCGTGCCCGTGCGGGACTTGTTGAGCTGGGCGGGGTGTATCTCGCGGCCATCCTCCGTTTTGAGCGTGAGGGTGACGACCACGTCCTCCGCGAGGAAGGCGCGGCCGTCCTTAAAGCCCACGGCGCTGCTGAGCGCGTCGGAGGTGGATTTGAGCACGCCGTCCTCCACAACAAGGCCGAGCGGGACGCCGGTGCTCTCGCCGAAGTCCGCGTTCACGGCCCCGGCGACGTTATAACCGAGGCTTTCGGCGTAGGCGGTCATCTGCGAGACGGTGAGGCCGCCGTAGATGGTGTCGCAGGCCAGCACTATCGGATAGACGCCGCTGCCGGGGCTTGAGGTGAGCGTATGCGTCTCCACCCGCGCGGAGCCGGAGCCGGCAACGGCGTTCGTGTATGTAAAGCCGGGCGCGAGCTCGAGCGAGTTCTCATACCCGTCCCCCGAGCCGGCGAGGGCCGGGGTCAGCAGCAGCGCGGCGGCAAGCAGCGCGGCCAGCACACGTTTCATCATGGCTTATCCCTCCATTTATCGCGTTGTTCCTCTTCCCTTATCCTGCGGTTGGTGCGGCGTATGATAACGACCGCCGCTATTATGAGCGCGGCCGTAGCTACGGCGGCGAGGGCCATGCCCGCCGTCATCCAGAGCAGCGTGTCGATGGAAAGCGTCATGCCGAGCATACCTCCTGACTGCGCGAATGCGCGCCGACCCGGATAAGACGTACAGCCCTATCATAAGTTCCCCCGGGCGCAATGTCAACGCTCAATTCCTTCCTTGAGCCGGGCGCGGTTGATTTGTTCACGGGCTTATGCTATTATAGTACGGATTCCGAGCAGAAAGGACCTTACGCAATGAAAAAAACCTGTCTGCGCGCGGCCGCGCTTATCCTGTCCGCCCTCGCGGCGCTCGCCCTCGCCGGATGCGGCGCGGAGAACGTGCCGGATGAGCACGAGGGCATGGCCTATGTGAACACCGGCGGCAGCTATGAGTGGATAAGCCCCGCCGCGGGCGTCGCGGTCTCGGACTTTGCCGAGGAGGACTTCGCCGCGGACGAAAACGGCGAGCCGGTCTACACCGGCGAGGGCTATGACACGCGCCGGGGCGTGGACGTCTCCTTCTACCAGGGCGTCATAGACTGGGAGCGCGTCAGGGACGCGGGCATCGACTTTGCCATCATCCGCTGCGGCTACCGGGGCAGCGAGACGGGCGACATGGTCGTGGACGAGCAGTTTGAGAACAATATCGAAGGCGCGCTGGCCGCAGGGCTGGACGTCGGGGTCTACTTCTTCTCGCAGTCCACCGGCGCCATAGAGGCCGCCGAGGAGGCCAATTTTGTCCTGGACCTCATAGAGGGCTACGACGTCGCCATGCCCGTCGCCTTCGACTGGGAGCCGCTTGAGGGCTCGCGCGCCGCGGACATAGACCGCGATGAGCTGACGGCGAGCGCCGTGGTGTTCTGCGAGATGGTCAGGGACGCGGGCTACACCCCCGCCGTATACGTCTACCGCTACACGGGCTATTATGAGTACGAGATGGAGCGCCTTGCCGGCTATGAGCTCTGGGTCGGGGCCGTGGGCGAATGGCCGGACTTCTACTACAGGCACCTTATCTGGCAGTACTCCTACACCGGCCGCGTGGACGGCATAGACGCCGACGTGGACCTCAATTTGCAGTTTATCCCCCGGCCGGGCGACACGGAGATCGCCCCGCCAACCAGGGAGGCGGAATAAATGGACTATCAGGCCGCGCTTAAATACATGGAGGGCGTCTCCTGGCTGGGCTCAAGGCCCGGGCTCGGGCGGATATCGGAGCTGCTCGAGCGGCTCGGGCGGCCTCAGGACGCCGTAAAAGCCGTACACGTCGCCGGGACGAACGGCAAGGGCAGCGTATCGGCCCTGCTGCGCTGCGCGCTGACGGCCTCGGGCCTTAAAACCGGGCTTTACATCTCCCCCCACCTGCTGCGCGAAAACGAGCGCATGAGCATAGACGGCGAGGACATAAGCGACGGGGACTTCGCCCGCGCAGTCACGGCCATAGCCGCCGCGGCGGAGGGCATGGCGGAAAGCTGCACCGAGTTCGAGCTCTACACCGCCGCGGCGCTCCTCTACTTCGCCGCCTCCGGCTGCGATATCGCCGTGCTCGAGACCGGCCTCGGCGGCCGCCTCGACGCCACAAACGTCATAAACCGGCCCGAGTGCGCCGTTATAACCAACATCGGCCTCGACCACACCGACGTCCTCGGGGACAGCGTGGAGCTTATCGCCGCGGAGAAGGCCGGGATATTCAAGGGCGGGCGCGCGGCGGCCTATGACCTGCCGGAGAACGTCCGCGCCGTGCTGCGCGCCGCGGCGGAGAGGACCGGGACGCGGCTGAGCTTTGCGGACTTCGGGCAGCTGCGCAGCATTTATGACGGCGCGGACGGGCAGCGCTTTGCCTGCCGGGGCCGGGAGTATGAGATTTCCCTCTTGGGCGAGCACCAGCTTTATAACGCCGCCACGGCCCTTGAGGCCATAGAGCAGCTGCGCTCCGCCGGCTGGGACATACCGTATGAGGCAGTGCGGCGCGGCTTTGCCGCCGCCCGCTGGCCGGCGCGGTTCGAGCGCGTGCTCACGGGGCCGGACTTTGTCATAGACGGCGGGCACAACCCGCAGTGCCTCGCCGCGACGGCGGCGGCGCTCCGGCGCTATTACCCGGATACGCGTCGGGTGCTGCTCTTCGGCGCGCTTGCGGACAAGGACTGGCGGGGCATGGCGCGGCTGCTCATACCCGTGGCGGATGAATTTGTCTGCGCGACGCCCTGCTCGCCGCGCGCTCTGCCGGCGGAGGCTCTGGCGGAATTCCTGCGCGCGGCCGGCTGCCGGGCCACGGCCTGCGGCGCCATAGAGGAAGCGGTGAGCCGCGCGTATGAGCGCGCGAGGCCGGACGGCATGGCCTGCTGCCTGGGCTCGCTGTACATGGCCGGGGCGGCGCGGGCCGCGGCGGGGAGGCTGAAGAGATGCGTATAATGGCCCTCGACTACGGCGACGCGCGCACGGGCGTCGCGATATCCGACGAGCGCGGCATACTCTGCGGGGACACGCTGGTGCTCCGGGAATGGGACGCGGCCGCCCTCGCCCGCCGGGCGGCGGAGCTCTGCGCGGAGCGGGGCTGCGGCCTTGTGCTTTTGGGCCTGCCGCGGAATATGGACGGGAGCGAGGGCCCGCGGGCGGAAAAATGCCGCGCCCTCGCGCAGCTGCTGCTCGATAGCGGCGCGCCGGAGGTGAAGCTCATAGACGAGCGGCGCACCAGCATAGAGGCGCACAATATCCTGCGCGCGAACGGCCGGCGCGAAAAGCGCCACCGCGAAAGCGTGGACGCCGTTGCCGCGCAGCTGATACTCGAGACCTACCTCGGCTCCGAGGATAACCGCAGGCGGCAGGAAAAGGGCTGAAAAGGCCTCGCAGAGTTTCGCCGCCATGCGGCGAAAGGGACTTAAATCTATTTTCGGCGGCGGCGTGTACGCCGCCGAAAATACTCTGCGCGAAGCGGAGTGTAAAAAATCCACCAGTCCGCAGACTGGTGGATTTCTTTGCGCGCAGCGAAGCGCCGGTCTCCATCGGCCGCTCGCGGCCGGGGGACATGACTGCCCGGGAAGGCCGTTACGGCCTTCCCGGGCAATAGAGGGCGCTTATTTCATAAATTCTTCAACCTTTTTTCCGTCTGCGAGGCCCTTCTCATAGAGGCGCTCGAGGGCGGCGCGGTCGCGGGTCAGGGTGTCCACCCCGCAGGTGTCGTCCGGGGAGATTATAACGGCCCGGCCCTCGACGGCGAGGCGGCGCGCGGCAAATACCCCGGCGTTATAGCGCGCGGCGCGAAGGCGCAGGGCATGGGCGGCGGCCGGGTAGGCGCGCTCGATGGCGGCGGCAAAGGCAAAGTCCCGTCCCGGGCGGCGCGGCTCGCCCGCCGGCCTTGAGAGCAGCAGCACAAGCCGCTCGCAGCCGAGCGCGAGCGCCTTTTCAACCGGCACGGGGTCGCCGAGCGCGCCGTCATAGTAAAGCCGCCCGCGCATGGGGTAGGGCCGGCAGATGAAGGGCAGGGCCGAGGAGGCCTTGAAGGGGTCATAGTCGTCCTGCGCAAGGGCCAAGCGGTCAAAATACTCCGCCCCGCCCGTGGCGGCGTCCGTGGCCACAACGTAGAGCTCCATCGCGCTCGCGCAAAGCGCCGCGTAGTCGAGCGGGTCCTCCCCGCCGGAGCAGCAGAGCTCGCCGTATACGTAGTCGAGGTTCACAAAGGAGCCCGTCCGCGCCCGCTCGCGCAGTCCCATGTACTCCGGGCGGAAGGAGTAGTCGGTGTAGAACCTGTAGTTCCTGCCCCTCTGCCCGGCGGCGAAGGAGGCAA
>CALWYQ010000139.1 GCA_944385815.1 uncultured Oscillospiraceae bacterium
GGCGCCTGTGCGGAACAGATCGCGCTCGGGACCGCCGTCACGCAGGGGGAAAGGGAGTTTGAAACGATCGTCGCGGTAAGGGGCAGGGACGGCTCGGAAATTATCCCGCCCTGCGGGAACTGCCGCCAGATACTGCACGATTATATGCCGGAGTGCGAGGTGATCCTCCCCGCTGCGGGCCGGATTGCAAAAATCAGGGCGCAGGAGCTGCTCCCGTTTGCCTATAGCTTTGAGGGCTGACCTGTCCCGCCCCGGAGAGGAAACTGGAGCGCAGCTCAGCTTTGCGGCGTAAAAAAGGTGCGGCGCAGCCCGTTTCAAGCTGCACCGCACCCGTTAATACATGCTTTTTATCCGGCGCCGCCTTTACGCGGCGCCCTTTGTGCGCCGGGCTCAGGCGAGCGCGGCGGTGATGATGCTCATCTGGTAGACCTCCTCGGCGTTGCAGCCGCGGGAGAGGTCGTTTATCGGGGCGTTCAGGCCCTGGAGTATCGGGCCGTAGGCGTCAAAGCCGCCGAGGCGCTGGGCAATCTTGTAGCCGATGTTGCCGGACTGGATCTCGGGGAAGATGAAGGTGTTGGCGTAGCCGGCGACCTTGCTGCCCGGGAACTTGAGCTGGCCGACGGTGGGGGAGACGGCCGCGTCGAACTGCATCTCGCCGTCGATGTCAAGGTCGGGGGCGAGGGCCTTGGCCTTGGCGCAGGCCTCGCGGGCGAGGTCGACGTTGGGGCCCTTGCCGGAGCCCTTGGTGGAGTAGCTCAGGAAGGCGACCTTCGGGTCGATGCCAAAGACCTGGGCCGTGCGGGCGCAGGCGACGCCGGTTTCGGCCAGCTTGTCGGCGGCGGTGAAGGTGACGTTGCCGGCCTTGTCCACATCGTCGGTGTAGTCTATGTTGATGGCGCAGTCGCCCATGGCGAGCATCTCCTCGCCGCGGACCATGATAAAGACGCTGCTCACGAGGTGGGCGCCGGGCTTGGTCTTGACGAGCTGGAGCGCGGGGCGGACGGTGTCGGCAGTGGAGTAGGTGGCGCCGCCCAGCAGGGCGTCGGCCTTGCCCATCTTGACGAGCATGGTGCCGAAGTAGTTGGACTTTTTGAGCGCGGCGGCGCAGTCCTCGGCGCTCATCTTGCCCTTGCGGAGCTTGACCATCTCTTCGACCATGGCGTCGAACCCGGCGTAGTTGTCAGGATCGACGATCTCAAGGCCCTCAATGTCGAAGCCGCCCTTAGCGGCCGCGGCCCTGACCTCATCGGCGTTGCCGACCAGGACGGGGGTGAGGAAGCCGCCGGCCTTCAGGCGCGCGGCGCTCTCGAGTATGCGCGCGTCGGTGCCCTCGGTATAGACGATCTTGCGGGGGTTCTTTTTGAGTATTTCCACTAAGTTTTCAAACATTTTGCCAGCCTCCAATGTTCTCGCGTTCCGCGCGAATTTTAGTGACAAATAATTTTACCATTACCGGCCGAAGTTTGCAAGTCCGGCGGACAAAATTAAGGCTCTGCGGGATTAGTGCAAGTTGTACAAATCTGCCGGTTAAGGTTTTGCCAAAAATCTTTGGCAACCCCTATTAATTTTCGCCGTCTTTTGGTATAATGTCGGCGAGAGAGGGCAACGGCCCACAAAATCAGAGAGGACGATGAATTTGATTTCACACGGCAAAGAGGTAAAGGTGTTCGCGGGCAACAGCAACCCGGCGCTCGCCAAGGCCATCTGCCAGAAGCTGAGCAAGAAGCTCGGCGACTGCAGGGTCTCCGCCTTTGCCGACGGCGAGGTCTCCCTTTCGCTGGGAGAGCCCGTCCGCGGCTCGGACGTTTTTATTGTTCAGTCCACCTGCAAACCGGTTAACGACAATCTCATGGAGCTGCTCGTCATGGTCGACGCGATGCGCCGGGCCAGCGCCGGGCGCATCACCGCCGTCATCCCGTACTTCGGCTATGCGCGGCAGGACCGCAAGGCCAAGAGCCGCGACCCCATCTCCGCCAAGCTTGTAGCCAATCTCATCACCGAGGCCGGCGCCGACCGCGTGCTCACCATGGACCTGCACGCGGCGCAGATACAGGGCTTTTTCGATATCCCTGTCGACAATCTCTTCGGCGCGCCCATACTCGCGAACTACTATCTTGACCGCTTCGGCAAGGGCAACGAGGAGTTCGTCGTCGTCAGCCCCGACGTCGGCAGCGTGGCCCGCGCGCGCACCTTTGCGCAGAAGCTTGAGCTCGGCCTCGCCATTGTAGACAAGCGCCGCCCCAAGCCCAACTCCTCCGAGGTAATGAACATCATCGGCGACGTGGAGAACAAGCACGTCATCCTCCTTGACGACATGGTAGACACCGCGGGCAGCCTCTGCCACGCGGCGGACGCGCTTGTCAAAATAGGCGGAGCGAAGGATATTTACGCCTGCGCCTCCCACGGCGTGCTGTCCGGCCCCGCGCTTGACAGGATAAACGCCAGCCCCATAGACGAGCTTGTGCTGCTGGACACCGTGCCAGCGAGGCCGGACTCCGCGAGCTGCCCGAAGATAAAGTACCTCTCCGTGGCGCCCATCTTCGCGGAGGCCATAGAGCGCATATACGAGGAAGTCAGCATCTCCTCGCTTTTTGACTGAGATGCTCTTGGGCCGCAGGGGCGGGGTTGAGTGGATAATCGCCTTCCTCGGCAACCCCGGAAGCGAATACGAAAACACGCGGCACAACGCCGGCTTTATGGCCGGGGCCGCCATGGAAAAGCTTTTGGACGTAAAAATGACCCGGCTGCGCCACCGCGCGCTCACTGCGCGGGCGGATATAGCCGGCCGGGGCGTGCTTTTGATGGAGCCGCAGACCTATATGAACCTCTCGGGCGAATCCGTCGGGGAGGCGGCGCGGTTCTATAAGGTCCCGCCGGAGCATGTTATAGTCGTGTCCGACGAGATGGCCCTCCCGCCCGGCAGCATCAGGATAAGGCAGTCCGGCAGCGCCGGGGGGCACAACGGGCTCAAGAGCATCATAGCGCATCTCGGCACGGACGCCTTCCCGAGGATACGCCTCGGCATAGGCGAGCCGGAGCACACCGGGGTGGACTGGGTGCTGGGCAAGTTCACCGGCCATGACGCGGAGGCCATGGCCTCCGCCTGCGAGGCTGCGGCGAAGGCGGCGGTGAGCTACATAAAGGACGGGCCGGACAAGGCAATGAGCAGGTATAATCGCAGGGCGCCGGGCTGAGCCCGCGCCGGGCGGTAATATAAAACCAGAAAGCCAACCACTCGCGGGCGGCGCGCGGACCCAGGAGCGAGCCGTCAAATATGTCAGGGGGGAATCAGCTTGAACAGAAAATGCATAGCGATGCTCTTGGCGGGCGGCCAGGGCTCCCGACTCTACGCGCTCACCAAGGATGTCGCAAAACCCAGCGTACCCTTTGGAGGGAAGTACAGGATCATCGACTTCCCGCTCTCCAACTGCGCCAACTCCGGCATAGACGTTGTCGGCGTGCTGACGCAGTATAAGCCGCTCCAGCTCAACTCCTACATCGGCAGCGGCCAGGCCTACGACCTTGACAGCTCCGACGGCGGCGTGTTCATCCTCCCGCCGTACCAGAGCGCTGGGGAAAAGGGCTCCTGGTTCTCCGGCACGGCCAACGCCATATACCAGAACATCGCCTTTATCGAGAACTACGACCCCGAGAACGTGCTGATTCTTTCCGGCGACCACATCTACAAGATGGACTATTCCGACATGCTCCGCGAGCATGTCCAGCACGACGCCGCCTGCACGATTGCCGTAAAGCAGGTCTCCATGGAGGAGGCCACCCGCTTCGGCATCCTCTCCTGCGGCGGCGACGGGTACATCAACGAGTTTGAGGAGAAGCCGAAGCAGCCCAAGAGCGACCTCGCCAGCATGGGCATCTACATCTTCAACTGGAAGAAGCTGCGCGCGGCGCTCATCGCCGACGAGAACGACCCGAACTCCTCCAAGGACTTCGGCAAGAACATCATCCCCAACATGCTCGCCGCGGGCGAGAAGCTCTGGCCCTACAAGTTTGACGGCTACTGGCGCGACGTGGGGACCATCGTCAGCCTCTGGGACGCCAATATGGACATGCTGGGCAACACGCTTATGGACCTCTTTGACGCGTCCTGGCCCATTCGCTCCAAGAGCCCGATACGCCCGCCGCACTACGCCGGGCCGGACAGCAAGATCCAGCACTCCATCGTGACCGAGGGCTGCGAGGTCTACGGCCAGGTCAGCAACAGTGTGCTCTCGAGCTCCGTCACCGTCGGCAACGGCGCGCAGGTGTTCTACAGCATCCTGATGCCCGGCGCGAGCGTGGGCGACGGCGCGGTCGTCAAGTACGCCATAATAGGCGAGAACACCAGGGTGCAGGCCGGCGCGCGCGTAGGCAGCGAGCCGGACGGCAGCGAGGACTGGAACGTTGCCACCTGCGGGCCGAACATAGAGATAGGCGCGGGCGCCGTGGTCAAGGCGGGAGCCATGATTTACGACAGCGTCGCCGCCGGGGAAGGGAGCGATGCGAAATGATCAACCTGCACGGACTCATACTGGCCGACCGTTCCAGCCGCAACCTGCGCGAGCTCGTCCTTGTCCGCACCAGCTCGTCGCTGCCCTTCGCGGGGCGGTACAGGCTCATCGACTTCGCCCTCTCCAACCTTCAGAACGCCGGCGTGCGCGATGTCGGCGTCGTGATGCAGCGCAACTATTCCTCCCTGCTCGACCACATGGGCTCCGGCAAGGAGTGGGACATGTCCCGCAAGCGCGGCGGCCTCAAGCTCCTGCCCCCCTTCACCGGCTCGGGCGAGTATGAGGGCATCATAGACGCGCTCGAGAACGTCCGCGGATACATTGAGGACATCAAGCAGGACTACGTCGCCCTCATGCGCGGCAGCCTCGCCGCGAGCATAGACCTCGGCGACGTCATGTATCAGCACGTCAGGTCCGGCGCGGACGTCACCGCCGTCTGCTGCCCCGGCGCCCCCGAGGGCGAGCACCACCGCTTTATTGTCGGCGAGGACGGCTACGCCACGGAGATAATGCTCCGCCGCGTCGGCGAGAGCGAGGGCGTCGCCTCCCTTGAGGTGTACATTATGAGCAAGCAGACCCTGCTCGGCATAATCGACCGCTGCGACAACGCCCTTAACCACAAGTTCCACCGCGACGGCCTCGGCGGCCTGCTCGCCGCCGGCGGCAGGATAAAGATATACATGCACAACGACTATGTCGCGCGCATAGAGAGCGTAGGGGGATATTTTGCCGCGAATATGGACATGCTCGACAGCGGGAAGCGCCATCAGCTCTTCCCCGAGGAGCGCCCCGTCCGCACGAAGGGCCGCAGCGACGTCAGCACCTATTACGGCGACCAGGCCGTCAACCGCAACAGCCTTGTTGCCGACGGCTGCATAATAGAGGGTAGCGTTGAGAACTGCGTCATCTTCCGCGGCGTCCGCGTAGGCGCGGGCGCGGTGCTGCGCAACTGCATCATCATGCAGGACAGCGTCATCGGGGAGAACGCCAGGCTCGACTACATCATTGCCGACAAGGACGTCCGCGTTTCCGGCGGCGTCACGCTCTCCGGCTCGCCGAAGCTGCAGCTGGTGCTCCCCAAGGGCAGCGAGGTCTGAGCGGAGCCAGCAGACAGGAAATTCAGCCAGGATCCACAGCCGGCGGCCGGTTGCCGCCGGCTGTGTTGGGCGAGTGCGGTATGCGCTCGCAATTCACTTTGCGCGGAGCAATCCGCGCGCATGGAGGTTTACATGACAACAGGACAGATTTCCAGGGATGAGATGCACGGCGCGCTTGAGGATAAGCTTTGCAGCTACTTCG
>CALWYQ010000140.1 GCA_944385815.1 uncultured Oscillospiraceae bacterium
ACCATCCGTAAGTACTTTGCCGAGCATCCGGCCGACTTCGACCCGAGGCAGTACCTCAAGCCCGCCCGCGAGGCGATAAAGCAGATGGTTGCGCACAAGATAGTAGACGTCCTCGGCTGCGACGGCAAGGCCGACTGAAGCGCAGCGGGCAAGCGGCCGGCGGCCTCTCCGCCGGCCGGCCCGAGCCGCCCGTAAGCGGCGGAACACAGTACAACACCCGGCTCAGGACACAGGAGGGGTGCAATGAATCTCACAGAAATACTCGAAAAACTTACCGGAGGCAGCACCGCCGCCGGAGGGAGGCTGGCAAACGGGGATGTAAGCTCGCTTATGTTCTTTGTGGCGCGCCTCGTCGTGGCCTGCGCGGGCTTTGCAGCGGCGCTGCTCATCGAAGCCATCCCGCCCGCCTGGGTGACCGTCATACTTATAGCCTGCGCCCTCATCGCCGGCTTCGACGTGATCGCCGCCGCCGTTTTGGGCGTCCTGCGCAGGGACTACATCAACCGTGACCTGCTGACGCTCGCAGCGGCCGTGCTCGCGTTCATCTTCTCGGCGCAGATAGAGGGCTGCGCGCTGCTGCTGCTCTACCAGATAACCTCTATCTTTATTGACTACGCCGTGGAGCGCACTCGCCGCTCCGTGCTCGCCACCGTCTACTGCGACGCCGCGAAGGCCAATCTCATAGGCGAGAACGGGCGCGAGAGCACGGTTGACGCTTCAAAGCTCCAGCCCGGGAACATAATCGTCATCCGCGCGGGTGAAACCGTGCCCTGCGACTGCATAGTGCTCAAGGGCAGCTCCCGCGTTGACCGCGCCCCGCTCGGCGACGAGACGGGCGTAACCGAGGTCCGCGCAGGCGACGAGCTCTTCTCCGGAAGCGCCAACCTTTCCGGCGAGCTGCGCTGCGAGGTGTCCGCCGCGCGCGAGGATTCCGCGGCCTCAAGGCTGTACTCCACCGTTGAGAGCGCGCCGCGCAAGGGCGAGGCCCTGCCTGAAGCGCTTATCGGCGTGAAGAAGTATTTTGCCCCCGCGGTGAGCGCCGTCGCGGTGCTTTTGGCAGTTGTGCTGCCGATAATTACGGACATGAGCTTTGCCGAGAGCATCCGCCGCGCCACCATGCTGCTTATCATAGCTTCGCCGCTGAGCATGTTTGCCGCCATACCCGTTATCAGGCTGTGCGCCTGCTGCGGCGCGGCGCGCGCCGGCATACTCTATGACAGCTGCAGCGCCATGGACGCGATGTCCGGCGCGGGCTGCGTGGCCTTCAGCCAGTCCGGCACCCTCACTGAGGGCAGCCCGAAGGTGGTTGAGGTCAGGGGCGGCCGCATGGGCGGCGACGTGCTGCTCAAGATAGCCGCGCACGCGCTCTCCTCGTCCAGCTCGCCCATTTCCCGCTGCATAGCGGAGGCCTACGGCGGGCAGATCTCCCTCGACCTTATCGAGAACTTCTCCGAAGCCCCCGGCTACGGGGTTGAGGTCGTTGTAGACGGCATACCCATCCGCGTCGGCAACCGCGCGCTTATGAACATAGGCCGCGTCACCATTCCCGACGACGACCTCTTCAGCGAGGACGGCGACCAGATAGTCTACGTTGCCATCACCGATGAATACGCCGGCTGCATAATCCTCAGGGACAGCCTGAGGGAGGACGCCGTTTCCGGCATCGAGGACCTGCGCAGCTGCGGGGTGGACAGCATCGTCATGTTCAGCGCGGATTCCCGCGACCACGCGGCCAGGCTCGCCGGCAAGCTCGGCATCACCGAGTATTATTCCGAGTGCTCGCGAGACAAGCAGCGCAGCTCCCTCAGCTCGCTCAAGCAGAGCCTCGCTCCCGGGCGCAGCCTTGTTTTTGTTGGCAGCGGGGACGAGCTCGGCGGAGCGCACACCGCCGCCGACGCTGACGCCGCCCTGGCCGGAGTTGAGGCGCTGTCCGTGCCCAACAACTGCGACGTTATCGCCTTCGGCGGTAAGGTGGGCAAGCTTGCGCAGGCTGTCGGCATAGCACGCTATGCGCGTATGCTCTCGCTTGCCACCGCGGGCGGCGCGGCCGTTGTCAAGCTGATACTTATGATAATCGCCGCGCTCGGCGTCAGCACGCTCTGGTTTACCGTGTTTATAGACGCCATTGCCGCCGTCGCGGCCGCGCTGGTGTCCATCCTGGCCTTCAGCGGCGAGCTCTACGGCTCGTCCAAGCCAGTAAAGAAATAGCAGAACAAAAAACAGCGCCCGGCATCATGCCGGGCGCATCTTTTTGCATTTCAGCGTCTGCCGCCTCCGCCTCCGGCGTGGCCGCCGCCTCCAAAGCCGCCTCCGCCGAAGCCTCCGCCGCCGAAGCCGCCTCCGCCGCCGAAGCCTCCGCCGTGGAAGCCTCCGCCTCCGCCGAAGGGCGGGCGCGGGCCTCTGGGCGGGCGTGGGCCGCGCGGGCCTCTTGGCGGGCCGCCGCAGAAGAAGAACATTGGCACGCCGCCGTAGCGGCGCCTGCGGTAATAGCCTCCGCCGCCGAAAATGGCGGCAAGTATCAGCACAACAAAGAGGATTATAAACACGCTCACAAGCGGACTGCGCCCGGTGTAGTACCTGTCATACGGGTCGTAGCCGGGCTGGTAATAGTCCTCGCCGGGAGCGTCAGCGGTGCCGCCGTAGAGCTCCACGCCGTAGACGTCCTCATAGAAGTCTATCAGCCGGGGGAAGAGCTCCGCCACCGCCTCGTCGTATTCCCCGGCGTCCGAAAGGGGCCAGAAATACTCGTCTAACAGCGAGTTAATCTCGTCCGTCGAGATGCGGTTAGTGAGCCCGGCGCCGACGGCGAGCCAGCCGCGGTCCTCCATCACGACGTGCAGGAGCAGCATTCCGTTGTTGGCGTCTTTATCTCCGACGCCCCAGTCGTTCATAAGCAGCCAGGAATACTGCTCGGAGTCCAGGCCCTGGGGCAGGTAATTGATTGTTACAACGCAGATCTGCGCGCCGTCGCACTCCTGCTCAAGCGGGCCGGAGGCGTCGATTATGAGCTGCTTTGTGCTCTCCGACAGGGTCCCGGCGTTGTCTGTTACATAGAAATCCGGCCCCGGCTCGATAATTTCGTCGGCGGCCAGCGCGCCGAAGCTGAGGGTAAGGGCGGAAATTATGGCAATAAGTACGCAAAAGGCTTTTTTCATATTCAACTGAAGGTCTCCGGGGGATATACGCCGGCAAAATCGGCCAGCTCGCGGGTCGGGAACTTATTATAGGTGCTGCGCATGAATTCAAGGACCTCGCTGTTGTAGCTGTTCTGGTCTATCATCTTCTGCGCGCCGTTAAAGGCCTCGGCGTACTCGTCAACAAGGCTGCGCTCCTCATCCGTGAGCTCCTGGGCATCAAGCGTGTTCATGGCGCTGACGAACGCGTCGTTGAGGCTGTCGTTCGCGTACTTCATGGAGGCGATGTCCGCCTCCTCGCAGGCCCACGTCAGGTAGTCCCGCTCGTAATAGAGCTCGTCCGCGGCGTCCTCATCATATTTTGTGAGCACCGTCCATACGCCGTTCGAGGCCTGGAGCTTCTCCTGCAGCCGCGAATATATGCTGCGCTGGCCGTCTACGCTCTCAAAAAACGAATCCTCAACGGCGTCTATCTCCTCGCCGAGCTTGCTCTGCGTGTTAAAAATAAGCATCCCCGCGCAGAGCACGATCGCGGTTATTATGGCGCCGACAGGTTTTTTAAAAAAGCTCATGTAGGTTTAACCTCTCAGTTCAAGAAGCTTCTGCTTGAGCTCGCCCTCTATGCGGCCGAGCTCGACCTCGGCCTCGGCGCGCTTGGCCGCGCCGTCGACCTGTATCTGCCTGACCTCCTCAAGGGTCGCAATGAGCTCCTGGTTGGTCTTTTGCAGGGTTTCTATGTCAACTATCCCGCGCTCGGCCTCGCGCGCTATGGCGGCGGAGCCCTGATGCAGCTTTTCGGCGTTCTGCTGCAGGAGGCGGTTGGTGACGTCGTTCACGTTCCTCTGCGCCTCCATGGCCTGCTGGCTGTGGTGCAGCGTCAGGGCCATGACCATCTGGCTCTTCCAGAGCGGGATGGTGTTGACGATGCTCGAACGTATCTTTTCGGCCATGACGGCGTCGTTGGACTGTATCATGCGGATCTGCGGGGCCATCTGTATGGAGATGGTGCGCGTTAGCTCGAGGTCGTAGAGCTTTTTCTCAAAGCGGCCTATCATGTTGGCGAAGTCGTTTGCCGCCTGCGCGTCCTCGGCCTTGCCGCTCTGCTGCGCCGCGGCCTGAAGCCTGGGGAGCTCCGTCTCGCGCAGCTCCTTGCACTTGAGCTTGCCGGCGAGGATGTACATCGTGAGCTCCTTGTAGTACTGCTGATTCTTTTCGTACATCTTGTCCATCATGGCGATGTCCTTCATCAGCGTGACCTCGTGCTTCTGGAGCTCGGAGGTT
This sequence comes from uncultured Oscillospiraceae bacterium, assembly GCA_944385815.1. Classification (GTDB taxonomy): domain Bacteria; phylum Bacillota; class Clostridia; order Oscillospirales; family Oscillospiraceae; genus Scatomorpha. The sequence continues at coordinate 4,416 of CALWYQ010000140.1, forward strand.
ATCTTGTCAACATTGTCCTCGGCCTTGTCATACTGGGCCTTGAGCGCGGCGATGTTCTGCCTCTGCTTTTTGAAAAAGCCCAAGAAGCCCTTCTTCTCGTTCTCGTCAAAATCGAGGCCCTGAAGCTCCACAACAAGGTCGGCCAGCTCGTCGCCTATGGCGCCCATGTCCTTGGTGCGGACGTTGCCGAGCGCGGCCCCGGAAAAATCAGCGATGTTTTTCTGCGCGGCGGAGCCGTAATTGAGTATCTGCTCGGAGTTCGTCACGTCGATCTGGCCGGCAAACTGCCTGACCGCAGCCTGCTCGGCGGGGGAGAGGCGCTCGAACTCAAGCTTTTCGGGAGGGACCTCCTCCTTCTTCTTCGGGGCGATTTCCTCCGCGGTGGGATCGCCGAAGCTCATGGGCGCGGCCTGCGCCGCCGCGGCGTTGGGGTCGAGCGTGAGGGAGGGGATAAACTCCTTGTTTTCGTCCATGCTATCTTATCCTTTCAGGTATATTACTTTTCCTGCCCTGCGCGGGCGGCTTTTATTATGGTGTCCTGCTCGTCGTCGCCGGTGAGGCCCTCGCGCTCGAGCATGCGGTTCATAACGGATATATCCGTCTCTATGTCCAGCGCCTGGTCCTCGAAGAGGCTGTCGAGCTGCTTTTTAAAGGCGTCCACCGCGGTGTCCAGCATCTCCTCAATGCTGGTCATGCTCCTGTTGAGGTTATCGCCCTCGATGCCCTGGCCGCTCATGCGGTCATAGGCGTGGAGAAGCTTGATGACCGTGGGGAGATAATAGTCGAGGAAGCGGCGTATATCCTGCACGTCGGAGGGGTCGTCCACCGCGTCCTGCGTTATCTTGTCCGAAATGCGCATGAGCTCGTTTATTCGCGCGCGCACCTCCGGCGACTCTATCGAGGCGTAAAGGCGCCCCATCTCCTTTATGGCCTTGCGGCCGGCCTCGACGACCTCGGCCACCTCGGGGTCCAATTCCTTTTCCGGCCTGGCCGGAGCGGCCTTTTTGCGGGGCTCGGGCTCAGGTTCAGGCTCGGGCTGCTTTTCCTTTATGAACCGCGGCAGCAGCACCGAGCCGGCTATTGCGGCGGCGGCCGAAATAAGCACGCTTGCCACAAGCCCGGCCATCTTGTACATCGGGAACAAAAGCGAGCAGACAAGCCATGCCAGTATGAAAATATAAATGGGCAGAACCCTTACCCAGGAATCCTTCTTTTTGCGCTTCAATTGCCACCCTCCCCGGATGCTTACAGTTATACATATTTATTCTAAATCTAAACCCCTTCCACGTCAAGAGTATTTAAAAAATTCCCTTGACATTAACAATGTTAAATGTTACATTGAATATTGTTAAAGAGGAGGTGTTGAAAATGCCAGTTGAAGCGCTGCCGGAATGGATGTCTGACCTGAGCGCCGAGGACCTTGCCTTCATCCGGCGCTTCATGCTTGCGTCCGGCTCGCTGAAGGAGGTCGCGAGGCAGTACGGCGTCACGTACCCCACCGTGCGCCTGCGGCTCGACCGGCTTATAGAAAAAATAAAAATATCCGAGCAGAGCGCCGAGGAGCCGTATGTAGCGCTGGTCCGCCGCCTTGCCGTTGACGGGCGCGTTGACGTTGACGCGGCGAGAACGCTGATAGACGAATATAAAAAGATAGCTAAAGGAGAAGGAAAATAATGAAGCCGTTAATATATGTGATCCTTATGGTGTTCGCTGTGCTGCTGCAAATGTACCTCTCGCGCAAGCCCTCGCGCTGGCCCGGGCTGGTGCTGCCGGGGCTTG
>CALWYQ010000141.1 GCA_944385815.1 uncultured Oscillospiraceae bacterium
ACGGCGCCGCCGGGCGTCACCTGCGTGCCGGAGACGGCGATGCGCTCGGGCCACATGACGGCGGCGTTCTTGACGCCCTCTGCCTCGGCGATGCCCTTCATGGCGTTGAGGATGGCCTCGTCGTTCCACTCGCAGTCCGCAAGCGCGGCGCGGCAGAGGCCGAGGTACCTGAGGCTGCTCTCAAGCGTGCTCTTGGACTTCTTGTTCACAAAGAGCTCCGTATCGTACTCAGGCAGGGCGTCGAAGAAGCCGAGCCTGCCCGGTATCTCCGTCATGACCTCGGTGCGCTGCTGCAAAAGCGCGGCGATCCCGGCGGGGTCTATCTCTGGATTTTTCACGGCCTCGCGTATCCAGGGCCCGGCCGCTGCGGCGAATTCCTCCGGGCTCATGGCGCGGATGTACTCGGCGTTGAAGTGGCGGAGCTTCTCGATGTCGAAGATGGCCGGGCTCTTGGAGAGGCCCTTCGTGTCGAACACCTGCTCGAGCTCCGCGAGGGAGTATATCTCCCGCTCGCCGCGCGGGGACCAGCCGAGCAGGGCGACGTAGTTCACGATGGCTGGCGTGAGGTAGCCGAGGGCCTTGAGGTCCTCATAGCTCGGGTCGCCGTGGCGCTTGGACATCTTGTTGTGCGCGTCGCGCATGACGGGCGAGCAGTGGATATAGGTCGGCACGTCCCAGCCGAAGCCCTCATAGAGCAGATTATACTTCGGCGCGCTGGAGAGGTACTCCGTGCCGCGCACGACGTGGGTGATGCCCATGAGGTGGTCGTCTATGACGTTCGCGAAGTTGTAGGTCGGCAGGCCGTCGCTCTTCATAAGCACCTGGTCGTCGAGGTCGGCGTTCGGCGCGGTGATGTCGCCGAAAATCTCGTCGTGGAAGGTGGTGGAGCCGCTCTCCGGTATGCGCTGGCGGATGACAAAGCTCTCGCCCGCCGCGGCGCGCGCGTCGCTCTCCTCCTTTGAGAGGCTGCGGCAGGGGTCGGCGGTTTTTTCAAAGCGGCCCGCCTTCTCCTCAGCCTCCTTTTCCTCGTGGTCGGTGTGGGAGCAGAAGCAGCGGTAGGCGTGGCCGCGCTCCATGAGCAGCTCGGCGTAGTCCATATACAGGCTGCGGCGCTCGGTCTGGATATACGGGCCGACGGGGCCGCCGACGTCCGGGCCCTCGTCATGGTGCAGGCCGCACTCGGCGAGGGTCTTGTATATCACGTCCACGGCGCCCTCTACAAGGCGGCCCTGGTCGGTGTCCTCGATGCGGAGGATGAATTTGCCGCCGTTGGCGCGGGCGATAAGGTAGGTATAGAGCGCGGTGCGCAGATTGCCGACGTGCATGTAGCCCGTGGGGCTCGGCGCAAAGCGCGTGCGCACCCCGCCGCGCGGGATGCGCGCCTCCATATCCTCAAACCACTGTTTATCTTTCACGTAAATCCCTCACTTAAAGGTGAATTGGCCTATACATATTATAATTTAACCAGCGCTTTGTCAAGTTCCGTTGCAAAATCGCGGAGGCTGTGATACAATACCCTCAGCTATGCATAAATGCACGGGAGGGAAAGAAATGATATCCGAGCGTATGATAAAAATGGCTGCCGGCGGCAGCGCCATCCGCGCCATGTTCGAGGAAGGCAAGCGCCTTGCCAGGGAATACGGCCCCGAAAACGTCTTTGATTTCTCCATAGGCAACCCCTACTTCGCGCCCCCCGAGGCCGTGAAGGACGCCGTAATAGACATCATCAGCAACGAGGACCCCATGTATGTCCACGGCTACCCGGCCAACGCCGGCTATCCGGAGGTCAGGCGCGCCGTGGCGGACTCGCTCAACGCCCGCTTCGGCACCGGCTACACCGAGAACAACATCATCATGACCGTCGGCGCGGCCGGCGGCCTGTGCGTGACCATGACCACGCTTCTGAACCCCGGCGACGAGGTCATCTGCGTGAGCCCCTACTTCTTTGAGTACAACAACTACATCACCACCCCCGGCGGCGTGGTCGTAGTCGTCCCCGCCAGCGAGGCCGACGGCTTTGTCCCCGACGTGGAGGCCATAGTGAAGGCCGTTACGCCAAAGACCAAGGCCGTCATACTCAACAACCCCAACAACCCCACCGGCGTCGTATACCCGGCGGAGCTGCTCAAAAAGCTCTCCGACGCCCTTGTTGAAAAGGGCAGGGAGCTCGGCACGGCCATCTATGTCGTCTCCGACGAGCCCTACCGCGAGCTCGCCTACGACGGAGTCGAGGTGCCCTGGATGCCCAACTGCATGGAAAACTGCATCGTGGGCTACTCCTGGTCCAAGAGCCTCTCGCTCCCCGGCGAGCGCATAGGCTACCTTGTGATCCCGGGCGACATTGCCGACGGGCAGCTCATCTTCGACGCCGCGGTCGTCGCCAACCGTATGCTCGGCTTTGTCAACGCGCCGAGCCTCATGCAGCTTGTAGTCGCGCGCTGCCTTAATGAGAGCACCGCGATTGAAAAGTACGACGCCAACCGCAAGGCGCTCTATAACGGCCTGCATGAGCTGGGCTTTGAGTGCTCCTATCCCGCCGGCGCCTTCTACCTCTGGGTAAAGACGCCCATAGAAGAGGCCGAGTTCGTCGCGAAGGCCAAGGCCCATAACGTCCTGCTCGTGCCGGGCAGCAACTTCGGCACCCCGGGCTATGTCCGCCTCGCCTACTGCGTCAGCGGCGACATGATCGCGCGCAGCATGAAGGCCTTTGCCGTCCTCGCCGCAGAGTGCGGCCTTAAAAAATAAAATTCCGCTCACGAAAGTAAGGATTCAGCCATGGACGAAAACAAACCCATCGAGAAAAAAACCGACGACCGCAAGATAATGTTCTCCGGCATCCAGCCCAGCGGCGACCTGACGCTCGGCTCCTACATGGGCGCCATCAAGAACTGGGTGGACATGATAGACGACTACAACGCCTATTACTGCATCGTCGATATGCACGCCATCACCGTCCGCCAGGTCCCGGCGGACCTGCGCCGCCGCTCCATGGAGCAGCTTGCGCAGTACATAGCCTGCGGCCTTGACCCGGAGAAGGTCACGCTGTTCATCCAGAGCCATAACCCCTGCCACGCGGAGCTCGGCTGGGTGCTCAACTGCTACACCATGTTCGGCGAGCTCTCCCGCATGACGCAGTTCAAGGACAAGAGCGCCAAGCACGCGGACAATATAAACGGCGGCCTCTTCACCTATCCCACGCTTATGGCCGCGGACATCCTGCTCTATCAGGCGGACTTTGTCCCCGTCGGCGACGACCAGAAGCAGCACGTCGAGCTCACGCGCGACATTGCCATACGCTTCAACAACATCTATGGCGAGACCTTCAAGGTCCCCCAGGCCTACATCCCCCGCGTCGGCGCGAGGATAATGAGCCTCCAGGACCCGACGAGCAAGATGTCCAAGTCCGAAAAGGACCCCAACGGCTGCGTCCACCTGCTTGAAAAGCCCGAGGACATCATGCGCAAGTTCAAGCGCGCCGTGACGGACTCCGACACGGGCGAGAACTGCGTCCGCTTCGACCAGGCGAACAAGCCCGGCGTCGCGAACCTGATGCAGATATACTCCTCCTGCACCGGCAGGAGCTTTGAGGAGATAGAGCGGGAATTCACCGGCCACGGCTACGGCGACTTCAAAACCGCCGTCGGCGAGGCCGTTGTGGAAACGCTCCGCCCCATCCGGGAGGAGACCCAGCGCATACTCAGGGACAAGGCCTATCTGCAGAGCGTCTACCGCATGGGCGCCGAGAAGGCCTGCTCCGCCAGCTGGAGGACCCTCCGCAAGGTCTACAAGCGTCTCGGCTTTGTAGAAAGATAAACACAAGTCATTGAGCCGCGGCGCGAACGCGCCGCGGCTTTGGGAGTGTAATTCAGGTATGTTTAACATGGAGCTGTGGCTGCGCATACTTCTGGCCATAGTTATAGCCTTTGCGATAAGCTTCGCCGCCGTGCCGGTGGTCAAGGCCTTCGCGACCAAAATGGGCGCCATAGATGTGCCCGACGGCAAGCGCCGCGTCCACGACCACCCCATCCCCAGGATGGGCGGCCTTGCCATATTCCTCGGCTTTCTGCTGAGCGTGGTGCTGTTTGTGGATATTACGCGCCAGGTGCGCGGCATCCTGCTCGGCGCGGTGCTGATTGTGGCCTGCGGCGCTATCGACGACGTTGTAAACCTGCGCGCGTGGATAAAGCTGCTTGTCCAGATCGCCGCAGCGGTCATCGCCGTCGCGCACGGGGTGGTCATAGAGTTTTTCTCTAACCCCATCCTCTTTTCAAGCAGGGAGCTGCTCTTCCTCGGCTGGCTGGCCATACCCGTCACCGTGCTGTGGATAGTCGGCATAACCAACTCCGTCAACCTCATTGACGGGCTGGACGGGCTTGCCGTCGGCGTGAGCACCATTGCGAGCGTCACCATGTTCGTTGTGGCCCTGCTTGTCAGCGAGGGGAACGTAGCGCTGCTGCTTGCCGCGCTCATGGGCGCCTGCATCGGCTTCATGCCCTACAATCTCAACCCCGCCAAGATATTCATGGGCGACACGGGGGCGCTGCTGCTGGGCTATGTGCTCAGCACGGTCTCGGTTGTGGGCATGTTCAAGACCTATGCGCTTGTGACCTTTGTCGTACCCATACTCGCGCTGGCCCTCCCGCTCTTTGACACCACCTGCGCCTTTGTGCGGCGCATACTGCGCGGGCAGAGCCCCATGCACCCCGACCGCGGCCACCTGCACCACCGGCTCATCGACATGGGCCTGAGCCAGAAGCAGGCCGTCGCCATACTCTACTCCGTCTCGGCCATCCTCGGCCTGTGCGCCGTCGTGCTCGCCACCTCCGGCGTTGTGCGCACGGTGCTGATAGTCGTGGCCGTGCTGGCCGCCGTGGCCATAGGCCTGTTCATAAAGAACACCCTCAAGGGCCACCACTACCGCCCCCCCGTCGATCCCACTCTCGAGGGCGTTGAGGAGGAGCACAATGTCCACCACCATGAGCGCAAGGAGGAGGAGCATGACTAAGCTCAAGGTTATGAGCATATTCGGCACCCGTCCTGAGGCCATAAAAATGGCCCCGCTCGTCCTCGAGCTGGGCCGGCGCGAGGGGCTTGAGAGCAGCGTCTGCGTCACGGCGCAGCACCGCGAGATGCTCGACTCCGTCCTGGGCGTTTTCGGCATAAGGCCGGATTACGACCTGAACGTCATGCAGAGCGGCCAGACCCTCTCGGACATCACCGCCCGCGTGCTCAAGGGCTTAGAGGACGTTTTTGCCGCGGCGCGGCCCGACCTTGTCCTCGTCCACGGGGATACCACCACCACCTTCGCCGCCGCGCTCGCGGCCTTTTACGCCAAGACAAGCTGCGGCCACGTCGAGGCCGGGCTCCGCACCTACGACCGCCTCTCCCCCTACCCGGAGGAGCTCAACCGCCAGCTGGTCGGCCGCCTCGCCACGATGCACTTCGCGCCCACGGCCCGCAATGCGGAAAACCTGCGCCGCGAAAATATCACGCGCGGGGTGTATGTCACGGGCAACACGGTCATAGACGCGCTGGGCTACACCGCGCACGGCGAGGGCTTTGAGTCGCCCGAGCTCAACGCGCTTGATTTTTCCGGCCGCCGCGTTATCACGCTGACCTGCCACCGGCGCGAGAATTACGGCGAGCCCATGGAGCGGATTTTTTCCGCCGTGCGGAAAATCGCCCTTGAAAACCCGGACACGCTTACGGTTTATCCCGTGCATATGAGCCCCGTGGTCCGCGCCGCCGCGCGCGCAGGGCTCGGCGCTGTCCCGAACATTGCCCTCATCGAGCCGCTCTCCGCCGTGGACATGCACCGGCTGATAGCCAGGAGCTACCTTGTCATGACCGACTCCGGCGGCCTTCAGGAGGAGGCCCCCGCCCTCGGCAAGCCTGTCCTTGTCCTGCGCGGCACGACAGAGCGCCCCGAGGCCGTCGAGGCCGGGACGGTCGTGCTCGCCGGCACGGAGGAGGGCAGGATATGCGCGCTCGCAAACGAGCTGCTGCACAGCGGCGAGGCCTATGAGCGCATGGCGCGCGCCGTCAACCCCTATGGCGACGGGCACGCGAGCGCGCGCATAGCGGACGCCATCGAGTATGAATTCGGTCTCAGGGACGAGCCTCCCGGGGAGTTCCGGCTGTGAAGCGCCGCTCGAGGCTGGTGATAATACTGCTGCTGGTGCTTACGGCGGCAGTCATAAGCTTCGCGCTCATCTTCATGGGCAGCGTGGGCGAGACGCCTGCCGTCTCCCTGCCCTCGCCGGGCGCGAACGAGGCCATGGAGAGCGGCGCGCCCGAGGCGCAGCGGGTGGAGCTCACGCCGGACAACGTGCAGGCCGTGCTCGCCGAGCTCGAGCGCGCCGAGGTCTACTCCTGCACCGTAACGGTGGAGGACTACTGGACCGGCGGCAGCAGCCGCAATGAGCTGCAGGTCTGGGTCAGCTCCGGGCGGGTGCGCATCCGCGGCGCCATCGGCGGCGGCACGCGCAACGTCCTGCTGACTGACGGCACGCTCTACATCTGGTACGACTCTGTCTCGGGCGTGTATTCCGGCCCCGGCGGCGCGGACGCCGACGCCTGGATGCGCTCGGTAACCTATGAGGACGTGCTCAGCCTCCCGCGGGAGAATATCACGGGGGAGGACTATGTCCAGTACTCCGGGACGGACTGCATCCGCTGCGGCTACATCGATGCGGAGAGCGGCTATGACTGCGTGGTTTACGTCTCAGTCTCCACCGGCCTGCTCATGGGCGCGGACTGCTATGATAACGACACGCTTATATACCGTATGTACTCCTCCGCGCCCGAGCTGAGCTCCCCGGATGAGAATATGTTCTCCCCGCCTGACGGGGCTGAGGCCTAAAGGAAAAGCAGCGCGGCAAGGATGGTCAGAAGCTGCCTGTCGCCGCTTTCGCGGTACATGAGATATATCACCGCAAGGAGCAGCAGGTCCTCGGTGTCGAGGCTGTTCAGGCGGCGGCTGAGCCGCCCGGCAATGGCCCCGAGCCCGGCGTCAAAGGCCGGCGGGCGCCTCTCGCCCGGCTCCGGCACGCGGCGGTGCTCGCCGCTGAGGGCGTTATAGCGGTTCGCTGTCCTCACCTCCGAGCGCCTCCCCGGCCAGGCTTGCGAGCGAGGCCAGGCGCGCCAGCTTTATCGCGCGGTCGAGCCTGCGCCGCCGCTCCGCGGAAAGGAAGGGCCGCAGCGCGTCGAGCAGGGCCGTCTCGTCGCTGCTGAGCGCCCGCGAGCGCATCAGGCCAACGGCCCGGCGGAGCAGGCCCTCGTCGGAGCGCTCCCCGCCGCCGGCGGGCGCGCCGGACGCAAGGGATTTTGCCATCTCCGCGATGCGCCCCATCGCCTTCGGGTCGGATAGTATTGAGCCCAGGGCCTCCTCGATGCCGTCCACCGCGGCCCCCTCCTTCCCTATTTCATTGCTTCGCCGAGCATTTCGGCGAGCCTGCGGCCCTCCGAGGTGGAGAGTACGCGGCGCAGTACGTCCCGTATGGCGGCCTCGTCGCCCCCGGACGCCGCATCTATGAGCTCCGCGTCGGTAAAAAGCCGCTCCACCGCCTTTGCGGCGTCGGTCCTGCCGAGCGCCGCTATTTTCTCGCGCTGCGCGCCGCTGAGCGCGCCTGCGAGCCTTTCGACGTCCATTTTCATCCCTCCACGGGCAGTATATGCCCGCGGCGCCGAGGAGGTTACAATGCGCCTTGCCGTTTTTTCCGATACCCACGGCCGCACCGAACTGTTAGCCGGGGCCGTGCGCCGCTCGCAGCCGGACATACTCGTCCACCTCGGCGACTACCTGCGCGACAGCCGCGTGCTCAGCGCCGCTTTCCCGGAACTGCCGCTCTACGCCGTGCCCGGCAACTGCGACTTCTCCCGCGAGGAGGACACGCTCTGCTTCATGGCCGGCGAGGTGAGGGTGTTCGCCACGCACGGGCACCGTTATTTCGTAAAGTCCACGCTGGACAGCCTGCTCAACAGCGCCCACTTCGCCGGGGCGGGCCTTGTCCTCTACGGCCATACGCACACGGCGTGCATCTCCTACCCCGCCGGGATGACCGTGGTGAACCCCGGCTCCGCCGGCCTCGGCCCCGAGCCGAGCTTCGCCGTAATAGACATACGCGGCAGCGCCGTCTCCGCTAAGATAGAGCCGATGCTGCCCAAAGACCCCTACATATAAAAAGCCGCGCCCCCGGACGGAGAACCGTCCGGGGGCGCGCTTATGCGCTCAGCCCCTGAGCCATTTTTCGGTGAGGCGGCGGGCCTCCTCATAGCTGAGGCCGCAGCCCGTCAATATCTCCATGTTGTGCTGGCCCAGGTCCGGGGCCGGGCGCAGCACAAGCTCGCCCTCGGAAAAGTCCGCATAGCCGAGCATACCGGGGAGGCTGTCCGCCGATTTGACGCTTTCCGGCGTCGGGATGTCGCGTATCCAGCCCTGGGAGAGCGCGTGCTCGTCGCTGAGTATGTCGTCCACGGTGTAGGCCTTCATGTTCGGCACGCCGAATCTGTTCAGGCGCTCCACGGCCTCTTCCATCGTGGCGAAGCTGCCGAGCCAGTCCTCTATGATGGAGATGACCTCCTGCTTGTGCGCCACGCGCACGTCGTTCGTTATGTACCGCGGGTCCCCGGCCAGCTCCGGCCGCTCCATGGCCAGGCAGAGGTTGCGCCAGGTGTTCACGTTTATCGCGCCGATTATCACATTGTCCCCGTTCGGGCCGTTGAAGATGCCGTAGGGGCAGAGGTGCATGTCATGGCTGCCCGTCTTTTCGCGCGGGATGCCGGAAACGCGGTCACCTATGCACATGTTCATGGTCAGGAGCCCCCGGGCGAGGGACACGTCCACATACTGTCCCCTGCCCGTGACGGCGCGGTAGTAGAGCGCGGTCATTATGCTGCCGAAGGCGTTGTAGCCCGCCACGAAGTCGCCGACGGCGAAGTAGTTCTTCACGGGCGGCGTGCCCGGCTCGCCTGTGTAGTACGCCATGCCGCTGTAGGCCTGCGCGATTATGTCGTAGCCCGGCACCTGTGACTTCGGCCCCGTCTGGCCGAAGGCGGAGATGGAGCAGTATATTATGTCGGGGTTGATTTCCCTGATCACCTCGTAGTCGAGCCCGAGGCGCTTCATAACGCCGGGCCGGTTGGCCTCAAGGAATACGTCCGCATCCGCCGCAAGCTTTTTAAGCACCTCGACCGCCTCCGGGTCCTTCAGGTCCAGCACAAGGGACTTCTTGCTCCGGTTGCTGAACATATAGCAGGAGCTGACGCCGTCAATCTGCGGGACATAGTTGCGCGCGTCGTCGCCCCATACAGGCTTTTCCACATGTATTACCTCTGCCCCGTGGTCGGCGAGCATCGCCGCGGCGCCCGGCCCGGCGATGTTGTTGGTGATGTCTATGACCTTGAGTCCTTCCAGCATTTTTGCCAAGTTGCTGCCTGCTTTCTCTCTGCGAGCGTATTTGTGAATTAGGGGAAAAACCCGGCATAACACAACAATATTATTTTCGATTATCACTAAATTAACAATAGCTACTCTGCACAAAAGGCTTTTGGGAATTGGCGGAACACTTTTGTATGTAATGACCTGTCTAATATAAATCCCTATTGTTATAATATAAACACAATTTATCGACCCGTTACATTGCGCACCCAAACAAGACATAATTTGGAGGTTAATCATGATCAAGACCAGACTCACCGAGCTCGTCGGTATCAAGTACCCCATCATCCAGGCCGGCATGGGCCCCTACCCCGTAACCAGCCTCTGCATCGCCGCCGCCAACGCCGGCTGCCTCGGCCTCTGCAGCACCTTCGCCACCACCTCCCGTGAGACCAACCCGATAGTCTTTGAGGACTTCTGCCACCAGGCTCACGCCGAGACCACCGATGACGACGTCACCATCTTCAAGAAGATGTTCACCCGCGTCTTTGAGGAGACCAAGGAGTCCCAGGGCATCTTCGGCGCCAACGTCATGGTTTCCGCCGAGGTCAAGGCCAACGCCGCCAAGGTCATGCAGGCCATCAAGGAGCTGCGCGCCGACAACGCCGAGATGCGCGACCGCTTCAGGGTCCTCGTCACCACCGCCGGCGACCCGATGCCCTGGGCCGACTTCGTCAAGGAGCAGGGCATGATTTGGATGCACGTTTTCCCGGGCGTCCGCACCGCTGCCCGCTGCAAGAAGGCCGGCGTCCAGGTCCTGATTGCCTCCGGCCATGAGGGCGGCATGCACACCGCCTGGCAGCCTGTCCACAGCATGACCCTCCTGCCCGACATCATCGAGAAGTTCTCCGATGAGAACACCATCGTCTGCGGCGCCGGCGGCTTCTGCGACGGCAAGAGCATCGCCGCTGCCTTCGCCATGGGCGCTGACGGCGTCCAGATGGGCACCCGTTTCCTCGCCACCGAGGAGAGCGACTTCTGCGACCTGTGGAAGAAGATGGTCGTCGACTGCCAGGACGGCGGCACCCTGATCGCCCGCGGCTTTGTCGGCCCGGCCCGCTGGCTGCGCAACCCCGTCTCCCTGCAGCACGCCTACAACACCGCCAAGGACGCCCCGGGCTCCTACGTCGGCGTTCCCGATGACTTCTCCAAGATCCCGATGGAGCTCCTCACCTTCGAGCGCGTCGGTGTTGCCGCCACTTACGCCGGCGACGTTGACCACGCCCTTGCCGGCGCCGGCGAGTGCTCTCAGCGTATCACCGACCTGCCCACCTGCAAGGACCTGGTCGAGAAGATCATGGCCGACACCGAGGTCATCCTCCGCGGCGTGAAGGAAAAGTACGTCGTCGACTGATTGCCGGCCGTACCATAACTCAAAACCCAACGTCTGCCGGCTTTTGCCGGCAGACGCTTTTTTGTGCCCGCGCGGCGCATTGACAGGGCGCTCCGGCGACTATATAATGGAGCATATTACAACTGTTTTCGGGGTGCGTTATGGCCATTTATCCTGAATCCAACGACATAGCACGTTACCGGCGCAGGTTCCTTGAGACCGGCGTAATAGACACAAGCGTCATCCGCCCGGACATCGCCGAGAGCTGGAAGCGCTCCAAGGCCTACGGCATAAACGCCGAGAGCAGCACGCTGCCCGCGCGCGGCAAGGCCGACAGGACCTATATAAAGGCCGGCCGCGCGAGGTATAACTACTCCGCCTGGCTCTATTACTACTTCAGCGCCGCCTCCCTCGTCCTCAGCGAGATGGGCGGGGCCGAGGTCTGCGTGGACAGCAACCTCACCATAACCCTCATAATCGGCGACCCGGTCATGATACAGGAGCTCAACTCAAAGGGCCTGCGCGTGGGGCGCAACCTTGCCGAGTCCCAGGTCGGCACCAACGCCATGGCCCTCGCCTATGAGTACGGCCGCGAGGTGTGGGTCTCCGGCGAGGAGCATTATATGGAAGCGTTTTGCGACTATGTGTGCGTGGCAAGCTGGTGGCAGCCCCCGATCTCCACCAATTATTCCGCGTATTCCTCCATGATAGTCATACACAAGGAGCGCTTTACGCCCGGCTACCGCTCGCTCGCGCACCTGTTTATCGGCGTGCAGGAGACCTTTAAGCTCCAGCATCAGCAGCCGCTCAATATCATGCGCGGCAAGCTTATCGAGCTGCTTATCGAGCGCTCGGGCCTCGACTATATACTCATCGCCAACAGCGGCGTGATACTTCAGTACAGCGCCGGCGTTTTTGAGCTCATCGGCAACCATATCACGAACGAGAGCTCTGACTACCTGCAGGACTGCTATCCCCAGCTCGCCTTCGCCGTATCCTACTCGCACGAAAACCGCGAGCCCGCCGAGCGCGTCATGTCCTGGGACGAGCCCGCCGGCGAGCTGCTTTTCAGGCTGCTGCCCATCTGGACAAGCGAAAACTGCATAGGCACGATCATCCTCCTCACCCGCGCCGCCGAGCGCCAGGCAATAGACAGGCTCGACCCCGGCCACGGCGAGGTTGCCACCCTTCCGGGCCGCCAGCCGTCCGAGCAGCATTACCGCGCGCTGCACACCTTTAAGGATTTCATGGGCAGCGACCCCGTGCTCGTCCGCCAGCTGGACATTGCGCGCCGCGCCGCCGCGACAAGGAGCAACATACTCATATCCGGCGAGAGCGGCACGGGCAAAAGCCTGCTCGCCGAGGCCATACACAACGCCGGGCCGCGCCGCGGCCGGCCCTTCGTCACGGTCTGCTGCTCCGCCATACCGGCCGAGCTCTTCCGCGGCGAGCTTTTCGGCTACGTGGACGGGGTCTACACCGGCGCGAGGAAGTACGGCGCGCCCGGCCGCATAGAGTCCGCCGACGGCGGCACGCTCTTCCTCCAGGACGTCGAGCAGATGCCCGCCGAGGTGCAGTCCCAGCTGCTCGCCGTGCTCTCGAGCGGAATGGTCTCCCGGCTCGGCGCGCCCGAGCCCTCCCGCGTTGACGTCAGGGTCATCGCCTCCACCGCCTCCAGCCTCTATGAGCTGGCCTCGAGCGGCAAGCTCAAGCCCGAGCTCTTCTTCTTCCTCAACGTGCTCGGCATAGAGCTGCCGCCGCTCTGCCAGCGCCGGGGCGACATAGTGCCCATGGCCTCCGCCTTTGTCGAGCAGTTCGCCTCGAGGAACATCAAGCCCGTGAGCGGGCTCTCCGAGGAGGCCGCCGGCGCGCTCATGGCCTACGACTGGCCCGGCAACGTGCTCGAGCTGCGGAACATGATGGAGCGCTGCGTAAACGTCACCGAGACGGAGAAAATAAGCCTCGACGACCTGCCCTCCGGCTTTGTAAGGGCGGTCGAACGCTCCAAAAGCGGCGCGCGGGGCTATGTCCACCGCCGCGGCGCCGAGACCTATGACCGCGACCTTGTTGTAAGCCTGCTCGCGAAGTACGCGGACAACAAGACCAAGGTCTGCGAGGAGCTCGGCATCTCCCGGCCGACGCTGTACCGGAAGCTTAAAAAATGGGGGCTCTACGACGAAGAGTGAGCCGGCTGTAAGCCTGTATCGGAAGTGTAACGCAAACTGTAACGATGCTGGCGTAATATGTCAGCGCTTTTTCAAATTGTAAATAAAAACAGTAATGTTTCTCTTGATTTTATAGCCGGCGTGTATTAAAATACCCATGGGTAAGCGCAATGTAAGGGGCCGAAATATAATCATTCGGAGGAAGATTATAAATGGCCGATTTCACTCCTGAGTTCTTTGAGAACGCGAAGCAGGGCATTGTCAACGGCAAGATACAGTATCTGAACATGGCCGGCATCGTTCCGGAAGCCTGCGAGAAGGGTCATGTTCGCTTCCGCCTGCCTGTCAACCCTGTCCACATGAACCACGTCGGCATCGTCTATGCCGGCAGCTACTTCATCATCGCGGAGTCCACCGGCGCCACGCTCATCAAGTGCGTATACGGCAGCAAGTACACCGCGATAATCAAGAGCGTAAGCATCGACTATGTAAGGCCCTGCAAGTCCGACCTCGTTGTCGACCTCAGCATGACCGAAGAGGAAGCCAAAGAGCGTATAGCCTATGTTGAGGAGCACGGCAAGGGCCGTTATCCGATGGAGATCCCCGTCATGGATGCCGACGGCCAGGTCTGCGCCAACGTCAGCATGGTATACTACCTCATGGCCAACTCCTGAGCATTTCCCCCGGCGTAAACGCGCCCGGTAACCCCGGGCGCGATTATTTTGCATTCGTCTGAAAGCGGTGAAGAGCATGATATATAAATTCAACGGCATGACCCCGGAGATAGACCCCACCAGCTATATAAGCGAGTCGGCGACCATTATCGGCGACGTAAAGATAGGCCCCTACTGCTACGTCGGCCCCGGCGCCGTGATACGCGCGGACTCCAAGCCAATCGAGATAGGCTACGGCACCGCCGTGGAGGAGGGCGTCATAATCCATGTCGGCGGCAAAAAGACGGACGGCTGCTTTATCGGCGAGCGCGTCACCATCGGCCACGGCGCCATTGTGCACTGCAACAGGCTCGGCAACGACGCGAACGTGGGCATGGGCGCAATACTGAGCCTTTACTCCGAGATAGGCGAGTACGCCGTCGTGGCGGAGGGCGCCGTCGTCAAGCAGGGGCAGGTCATAGAGCCGAAGGTGGTCGTGGGCGGCGCCCCCGCAAAGGTGCTGCGCCAGCTGCTCGACCGCGACCTCGACACCTGGGGCAAGACCAAGCAGTGGTACATAGACCTCGCAAAGCAGTACACCACCCCCGGTATGCTCGAGCGCATAGATTAACGGCGCATAAATCTACTTGTCTGAGAAGGCTTCTCCTTCTCAGACAAAGGGGCTTGCGCTTCGCTGCGCGCCTCGGTTGCCCGCCGGAGGCGGGCAATTCGACGCTTCGCTTCGCGAGCGGTGTTTTTTCCGAGGTACACGCCCCCGGAAAAAACAGATTTCAATTTATTTGCGGCTGCTGCCGCAAACTCTGCGAGGCAGTATGTAAAACTCCCTAAGCCTTAAATAAGGCTTAGGGAGTTTAATTTTTATTTCTTTACGGAGCGCTCTCTGAGCTCGTTTATCAGGACCTTGCCAGTGGCGTTTTTGGGGAGCTCGGGCAGGAACTCGACCTCCTTCGGGACGCGGAAGGCCGGCATGCGCGCGCGGCAGAATTTTTTGAACTCATCCACGCCCATCTCCACACCGGGCATGAGGACCACGCTCGCCTTCACGCGCTCGCCCCACTTCTCGTCTGGCACGCCGTAGACCGCGACCTCGCTGACCTCCGGCATCTTGAGTATGACGTTGGAGACCTCCTCGGGATAAATATTCTCGCCGCCGGAGATAATCAAAGAGTCCTTGCGGCCGTTGAGGTAGAGGAAACCGTCCTCGTCAAGCCAGCCCATGTCGCGGGTGTGGTACCAGCCGTCCACGATGACCTCGCTCGTGAGCTCCGGCTGGCCATAATACCCGCTCATCATGCCGTTGCCCCTGACGATTATCTCGCCCGTCTCCCCGACGGGGCAGTCGCGGCCCTCGTCGTCCACTATCCTGACGGCGGCGCCGGGAATCGGCCGGCCCACGCTCGTGAGGTGCCTGCCGCCCGCGGTGAAATGGTCCTCGGGCTCGAGGACGGTCACCACGCTGGCCATCTCCGTCATGCCGTAGGACTGGTAGAAGCCGCAGTCGAGCTTGTCGAGGGCGCGCTTGAGCAGGTCCGGGGAAATGGGGCAGGTGGAATAGTTTATCGCCTTGAGGGAGCTGAGGTCGTAGTTCTTCTTGTCGGCCTCGTCGAGTATGCCCTTGAGTATCAGCGGGATGACGCCGATGACCTCTATCTTCTCGCGCTCAAGGCTCTCAACATAGCTTTCAACCTCAAAGTGGTCCATGAGATAGGTGGTCCCGCCGACGGAGAGGTTCAGGTAGGCGCCGGCGCCGGCGCTGTGGAAGAGCTGGGAGATGAACTGATAGCGCTGGCCGTCCCTGAAGTACAGCGCCTGGAGCATGCTCTCGTACTCGTTGAGCACACCGGCGTGGGTGTAGACGACGCACTTGGGCCGCCCGGTGGTGCCGCTGGTGTGCATGTGGTAGGCCACGTCGTTGTCGTCCACCTCGGTCTCTATGGGCTCGTCGCTCTGGCCCTCGAGCAGCTTGTAGAGCGCGCTCGTGCCGTCGGGCTCGTTTTCGAGGTGGATGAATTTGCAGCTGCCGCCGTAGTGGCGGGCGAGCTCGAGCGACCAGTCGCCGCGCTCGGCCTTCAGGAAGGCGCAGTGGACGTCGTTCAGGTCAAGCAGGTACTCCATCTCCTCCGGCGAAAGCCGCCAGTTGAACTTTACGGATACCGCGCCGAGCCGGAGGGCGGCCATGTCGGCTATAAGGAACTCCGGGCAGTTGCGGGTAATGACCGCAACGCGGTCGCCCTTCTTTACGCCGAGCGAACGCAGGTAGTGCGCGGCCCTGTTTATAAGGCTGCCGAGCTCCCGATAGGTGATGTGCCAGCCGCCGTAGACGATGGCCGTACGCTCGGGACAGCGGGCTATGGATTCGTCAAACAGCTGTCCTACGCCGGTGTTCTTTTTGAACCTGCTGTGATTTTCCACGACTCAATTCTCCTTTTGCTGTGTGTATTTCAGGATCTAAGCTTTCAGCTCCGTTGTTCGTTAATTAATTATCTACATTATAAAAAGCTCCGTCCCTGAGGTCTCCGTCTAAAGCTACAATTTTGCCGCCGTCTTTTCCCGCCGGTTTTGGGCAGCAAAGCCACCGGCCCGAAACACTACGGAACATTTCAGTGCATAAGTGCACAGTCGAAAAGCCCGAGATATTTGCAATATTCGTACTTTATGACGTGAACATTTGAAGGTCCGCTTGTTATAATAGCCGCAAGCGTGAGCCGGCTTAGGGAAAAAGCGCGCTCCGCAAAGGGTTTTTGTGCAATGTTTGTGCTCCGGCCGCGATGCTTTGTGCGGAATGCCCAATGCATTTCTGCACATTTGCTGGTTCATTTTGGGCCGCCTGTGTGTGCGGTAATGACGAAACAATTTCTGCCTTATGGTGCGTTTCAATAAGGCAGCGGCTGGATTTTCGATGGATTGTAGGTGGAAATTTACAAAAATCTCTGAACGGGACAGCCCCTTCAGTTATTTTATGACCAAACTACACAAGGAGGACAGAAACATATGAGGAAACCGCTCGAGGGTATCTTCGTCGTTGAACTCACTACCTATTGGGCCGCCACCACCTGTGCAAAGTTCCTGCACGACATGGGCGCCCGCGTCGTCAGGATAGAGACCCCGCCCCGCGGCGACGCCACCCGTTACTACGGTCGCATCTTCGGTATGCCCGTAACCAACGAGGAGAACGCTATCCACGACCAGTTCAACGGCGGCAAGGAGTGCCTTGCTCTCGACCTGACCAAGCCTGAGAACATGAAGGTTATGCACAATATGCTCGCCAAGGCGGACATTTTTGTCACCAGCACCCGCTACAAGGGCCTCAAGAAGCTCGGCCTCGACTGGGACACCCTGCACGCCAAGTACCCGAAGCTTGTCATGGGCCACGTCACCGGCTACGGCAAGGAAGGCCCGCTGGTCAACCGCCCCGGCATTGACGCCATCAGCTTCTTTGCCGCCAACGGCATAGTGCTCGATACCCGCACGGATCCCGACAGCCCTCCGATCTACCCCACCGGCGGCATGGGCGACACGACCACCGGCATGGCGCTGCTCGGCGGCGTCCTCGGCGCGCTGTACAACGCCAGGATAACCGGCGAGGGCGACTATGTCATGACCTCCCTCTACGGCACCGGCAACTTTGTCACCATCGGCTTTGCCACCGGCTGCAACTACGGCTACCAGTGGCCGCGCGAGGCCAAGACCATGAGCCCCATGGGCCAGGGCTACCGCTGCAAGGACGGCAAGTACGTCTACATCTTCCTCAATGAGTACGACAAGTTCTGGAACGCCTTCTGCGACGCCTTCGGCCTTGACGACATCCGCACCGACCCGCGCTACTGCACCCAGGACGCCACGCTCAACCTCCAGTACCGCGCCGAGCTGGTCACCCTCGTCCAGGAGCGCGCCCTGCTCAAGACCGCGCAGGAAATCTACGACGTGCTGCTCGCCAACGACGTGCCGAGCTGCCTGCTCAACCAGTACAAGGACCGCTACCACGGCGAATACCTCGAGCAGTCCCTCGCCAACGGCTACATGATTGAGCACACCTATGATTCCGGCAACAAGGTCTATCTGACCCAGATGCCCATTTACTTTGAGAGCCAGGGCACTCACCACGAATATGAGCGCTGCCACGCCATCGGCGAGGACAACGAAGCCCTCCTCAAGGAGTTTGGCGAATAATCCCCAGTAATCCCAGCAAATTATATAAGGAGAAATGCATTAATGAAGCCTTTGAAGGACCTCACCGTAGTCGAACTCACTACCTACTGGACCGCCGTCACCACCGGCCGTTACTTCCGCGCCATGGGCGCGCGCGTCATCAAGGTTGAGACGCCTCCCGGCGGCGATTTCTGCCGTTACTTCGGCAAGGTCTACAAGATGCCCATAGCCAACGACGAGAACCCGAGCTACGATATGTACAACGGCGGCAAGGAAGCCGTTGCCCTCAACCTGAAGGACCCCGAGCACATGAAGGTCATGCTGAACATGATCTCCAAGGCCGACGTTTTCCTCACCAGCACCCGTGAGAAGGGCCTTGTCAAGCTCGGCCTCGACTGGAAGACCCTGCACGCCAAGTACCCGAAGCTCATCATGGGCCACGTCACCGGCTGGGGCCTCAACGGTCCCAAGAAGGACGACTCCGGCCTCGACGCCGTCGCCTTCTTCGGCGCCAACGGCCTGCTGACCGACACCCTCATGGACGAGGGCGGCTCCCCCATCTACTCCCCCACCGGCATGGGCGACCTGACCACCGGCACCATGCTCGCCGTCGGCGTGCTCGCCGCGCTGCATAACCGCGACGTCACCGGCGAGGGCGAGTACGTCATGTGCTCCCTCAACGGCACCGGCAGCTGGGTCTCCAGCGCCGTCGCCAGCGCCTCCCAGTACGGCTACGAGTGGCCGCGCAACGCCTTCAACTCCGGCCCGCTGTCCCAGGGCTATCTCTGCAAGGACGGCAAGTACTTCTACTCCATGGTCAACGAGCACGAGCGCCTCTGGCCCGCCTACTCCGCCGCCCTCGGCCTGCCCGAGGAGATGCGCAAGGACCCGCGCTATGCCAGCCGCGACGGCCAGCTCCAGCCGGACAACCGCCGCTTCATGGTCGAGACCATCCGCGAGTACGCCAAGAAGCAGGACTCCGAGGAGCTCTACAGGAAGATGCTCGCCGGCGACGTGCCCTGCTGCGTCCTCGCCAAGTATGAGGACCGCTACCACGGCGAGATGCTCGAGCAGCAGGTTTCCAACGGCTACCTCTCCGAGCACACCTACCCCTCCGGAAAGAGCGTGTATCTGAACCAGATGCCCATCTACTTCGAGAGCGAGGGCTTCAAGGATCTGTACGAACGCAGCCATGCTGTCGGCGAGGACAACGAGGCTATCTTCAAGGAGTTCGGCGAATAATCGTTAACTTTTAACTCTAATGGGGAGGTATGCCCGAATATCAGGCATATCTCCCCTGACGCTATATCCCCAGCTTTTAACCATAGGAGGTTTACAATGGCGCTGCCTCTGAATCTCATCGCCGAGTATCTTTCCGACTTCAGCTTTGACCTGCTTGTCGCGCAGCCGGACAGGGACTTTGAGTTCAGCCGTATCCAGATGCTCTCCCCGGGCTACACGGGGGAGTTGGAGGACGACGTGCTGTATGTCAGCGAGCCCAAGACGCTCTACCGCCTGCCCAAGAGCAAGTTCCGCGACCACTTCTTTGTGTTCCGCGCAAAGATGCAGACGATCGAGCGCTACCAGCAGTATATAAACGCCTTTGTCATAGACGAGGCCCACCCCATAGGCGAAATTATCAACCGCCTGCTGGAGCTCTTCATGCGCGTGGACAGCATCGGGCATGAGCTTGAGCGCGCCGTCCTGCGCGGGGGCGGCTTTGAGCCCATCATGGCCATAGCGCGCAAGATGTTCAGCGACAGCGTGCTTCTCATGGTAGACTCGGCCTACAACATCATCGCGGCCACGGACGACAAGTGCGACGGCAACACCTATGTTGACAACCTCCTGCGCCAGAAATTCTACGGCAAGGAGGCCATAGACTCCATGGCCGAAAAGGGCTACTTCGACGACGGGGAAAAATACCTGCGCCCTGTGCTCGTGAAGGAGCACAGCATCTGCGGCTGCCCCGTCATGCTGCGCGCCTACCACGAAAACGGCTCGTTCTTCTCCTTTGTCGCCTATTACAGCTTTACGCATGTGCCGACGCTGCTCGAGCAGTTCTTTTTCAACATGCTCACCGAGCAGCTGGACAAGTACTACCGCGAGAGCGGCTTCTACGACAACAGCATGCCCAAGCGCCAGCAGATTATAAACGACCTCATCACGGCCTCAGACCCCAGCGAGGGCTTTATAACCGACAGGTGCAAGGGGCTGAAGGTCCCCGCCCACGGCAGCTTCAGGCTCGTCTATATCCCCCTCGACGGCAAGCGCACAATAAAGGCCAGCCACCTCACCATACAGCTCAGCGCCTGGTGCTCCCTGCCGCATTACGGCGTATTCCAATACGAAAACTCGGTAATAGTGCTGCTGCACGACTGGCACGACTGCGGCGTGGCCGAGCAGATGAACTTCCGCGAGCACTGGGAGGACATGATGAACATCATCGAGTCCAACCACGGCGTCGCCGGCGTAAGCCTGCTCTTTACGACCATGGCCAAGTTCGGCTCCGCCTTCAGGCAGGCGGAAACCGCAATCAGGCTCGGCCAGAAGCTCAGCTTCGGCAAGCGCGAGTACCATTACTCAAAATACTATATCGACGATATGCTGACCCAGTACGAGAAAAAATTCAGCCTGGGCGACATTTACGTCCAGTACCTCAACAAGCTCGGCAGCGAGTCCGTAGGCTCCTACAGCAACCTCACGCTGCTCTACTACTACATCAGCTCCGAGCGCAACATCTCCCTCACCGCAAAGCGCGTCCACATGCACCGCAACAGCATCATCTACCGCCTGCGCAAGATCCAGGACACGCTTGAAATGGACCTCGACGACCCCGACGTCCGCCTGCGGCTGATGATTTCCTTCAAGATTCTCGAGCTCACCGGCCGCCTGACGCTCCAGGACGGCAGCATGGAGATAGACTCCGGCGAGCAGGGCGGCGACAAGCTGCGCCTCATCGAGTGACAGCCGCAAAACGGCCCCTCGGCCCTTACACATTCGCCTACGGCACACGCTTCGCGGTGCTGCGTTTTTTGACTGTTTCGGTGTAATGCGTAACGTCATGCGAAGCGTAATGTTACAGTTTACACTTGATATCATGTAATTTACCGATTTTGTTGTTGACAACGTAACACTCGCGTGTTAGTCTAATATCAAGCAATGAAACGTGTCGTTACAGCAGAAAATATTTGATTGGAGGCAATTGGATGTCAAAAACGGGTATTTTTGTCGGCATTGACGGCGGCAGCCAGACTACAAAAGTCGTTGTCACTGCCGGCGGCAAGGTGCTGGCGAAGAAATTTGCTTACACTGACTTTGACGCCAAGGACGCTGCGAGCGCCGCCCTGAGCGAGGCGCTTGCGGAAGCCGGCCTCGGCATGGACGACGTAGCCGCCATAGCGGCCACCGGCACCAACCGCCAGCTCATTGACTTTGCAAACAGCTATGTCAACGAGATAGTCGCCGACGCCGCGGGCGTGCACCATGTCCTTCCCGGCATGAGCATGATCCTGGACATGGGCGCCGAGGGCTCGAGGGCCATCGACCTTGACGAGAACGGCGCGGCCAAGACCTATGAGATAAACGACCGCTGCGCCTCCGGCGCCGGCACCTTTATCGAGACCTGCGCCCGCGCCCTTGAGATTACGCCCGCCGACATGGGCGAGCTGTCGCTGCACTATACCAAGGACATCCCGATGAAGGCCCAGTGCGTCGTCTTTGTCGAGAGCGAGGTCATCTCCCTCATCCACCAGAAGGAGAGCAAGGAAAACATAGCCCGCGGCGTCCTGATGGGCATCAGCACCCGCCTCGGCTCGATGTTCCGCCGCCTCGGCATCCGCGAGGGCATAGCCTTTGTTGGCTGGCCGGCCAACAACGTCGGCCTTGTAAAATGCCTTGAGGAGGACCTCGGCCAGAAGATAACCGTCCCGGAGGACCCCGAATACATCTGCGCTCTGGGCGCCGCCCTCTGCGCCGAAAAGGCCGCTAAGAAAAAGGAGGCAGAGGCATGAACGAGGAACGCAAGGAATATTGGCGCTGGGCGGAATCCCGCTGGACCAATCCCGAGATAAGCGACTGGCAGGGCAGGACGATAACCGCCGGCGTGGACATCGGCTCCACGAGCACCCAGGCCGTCATACTTGTAGACGGCGAGCTTTTTGCCTACTCCAACATGCGCACCGGCTCCGACAGCCCCGAGAGCGCGAACCACGCCATGGCCTGGGCGCTTGAGGGCACGGGCATGACCCTTGACGACCTGCAGTACACGATAGGCACCGGCTACGGCCGCGTCAACGTGCCCTTTGCCGACAAGTGCATAACCGAGATAACCTGCCACGCCCGCGGCGCGAACCGCATATACGGCCCGAGCGTCCGCACGATACTCGACATGGGCGGCCAGGACTGCAAGGCCATACACTGCGACGAGCGCGGCCGCGTCACGAGCTTTATGATGAACGACAAGTGCGCCGCCGGCACCGGCCGCGGCATGGAGGCCATAGCCAACCTGTTAGGCGTGGACATCGGCGAGATAGGCGACCGCTCCTTCCAGGTCGAGGAGGAGCCGAAGCCCGTCTCCAGCATGTGCGTCGTGTTCGCCAAGGCCGAGGTCGCCGCGCTCATGCGCTCCGGCTGGAGCAAGGAGATGGTGCTCGCCGCCTACTGCCGCGCCATGGCCATCCGCGTCTGCAAGCTGCTCACCCGCAACAAGATGGAGCCCGATTTCGCCATAACCGGCGGCATCGCCAAGAACAAGGGCGTTGTAAAGCGCATCGAGGAAATCATGGGCGTCACCGCCCTCGAGCCCCAGGGCTACGACACCCAGATAGCCGGCGCGCTGGGCGCGGCGATCATTGCGATCGACATGCTCAAGAAAAAGCGCGCGCGCGGCGGCTGATCGGAGGGCGAACATGCTTGCGAATTACGGCTATGAGGACGCCTCCGGCACCTATTACATAACAATCGACACGGATATGTGCGCGGAATGTACGGACCACGCCTGCGTCGGCAGCTGCCCGGCGGGGCTCTATGACATCATCCTTGACGACTACGACGACGAGGTCGCCGAGATCAGGGAGGAGCAGCGCAACAGCCTGCGCACGCTCTGCTCCGGCTGCAAGGCCGGCGGAAAAACGGACTGGCCCTGCACCGCGGCATGCGCCGCCGGCGCCATAAGGCACAGCTGGTAAGTATACCGCTTTGACGGTAGAGATAAATCAAGGGAGGTAATCAACATTAATACCGAAAGGCTTTTCGACACCGCCCACCTTGACTCCTTCGCCAGGGAGTGGAAGGAAGCCGGGCGGAACAACCGGGTCCTTGGCTACTATTGCAGCCACCTGCCTGAAGAGATCCTGTACGCCGCCGGCGTCCTGCCCTACCGCATCCGCGGCACCGGCGTGGTGAACGACAGCAACGCGGAGAGCTACCTGAGCCCCTTCTCCTGCAGCTTCTGCCGCGGCTGCTTTGAGCACTTCCTCGACGGCACCTATGATTTCCTCAACGGCTTCATCGCCTCCGACGGATGTCTCCAGCCCCAGCGCGTGTACGATAACTGGAAGAACTACCTCAAGCGCGAGGATGATTTCTGCTACCAGTTCAACACCCCGCGCGTTTACGATGAGGCCGCCCTCGGCATGTACCGCCAGGAGCTCGCCGACCTCAAGCACGCCGTTGAGCGCTGGGCCAACTACGTCACCAACGACAAGCTCATCGAGGCCATAAAGGTCTATAACGAGACCCGCCGCCTCCTTCGCGAGCTCTATGCCCTCCGCAAGGGCGACGCCCCGCTGGTCACCGGCGAGGAGTGCCTGCGCATAACCCTTGCGAGCATGTCCATGCGCAAGGACACCTTCAACGAGCTGCTCTCCGCCTTCCTCGAGGAGGCCAGGCAGCGCGAGCCCATCACCGACTACCGTGCCAGGCTGATGCTCATCGGCAGCTCCTGCGACAGCCCCGAGTACCTCAAGATATTCGAGGACAAGGGCGGCCTGTTCGTCACCGACGTGAACTGCTACGGCAGCCGCTACCTCTACGACGACGTGGAGATAGACGAGAAGGACCCGCTCGCCGGCATAGCCCGCTCCTACCTCGCGAGGCCCGTCTGCGGCCGTATGTGCAACCTGCACCACGAGCTGCGCGACACCATACTCGAGATGGCGAAGGAATACAACGTCGAGGGCGTTGTGTACACCAAGATGAAGAACTGCGACATGTGGGGCGGCGAGAGCTTCTTCTTAGACGACGCCATCCGCGACGCCGGCCTCTCCCTGCTCATACTCGAGCGCGAGGAGATAACCGCCAACGCCGGCCAGGTCGGCATCCGCGCGGAAGCTTTTGTTGAAATGATTGAGACTGGAGGCGCTGACTAATGGATGGAAAAATTGATCTGCTCAAGACCCTGTCTGACCAGAGCGACGCTATAATCAAGCACTCTGACGCGACCCACCCCGAAAAGACCTGGATGTACCGCGTTACCCAGGGCTTCTGGAACGAGGTTTACGAGGCCCGCGAGACCGGCCGCCCCATCATCCTCTGCAGCCCCAACGTGCCGCAGGAGATGATTTACGCCATGGGCGCCGTGCCGCTGCCGGTAGACTCCCTCCCCACCCGTCTCGCCTCCAGCGAGAGGGCCTTCCGCTACATCGACATCTCCGAGCAGTACGTCCCGAACACCGTCTGCTCCATCAACAAGGTCAACTTCGGCACCGTGTTCTCCGGCGACCTCGGCTTTGTCCCCGCCGCGATGGTGTACTGCTCCCTCCCCTGCGACTCCTCCCGCAGCACCTACCCTGCCATGGCCGACTTCCTGGCCCGCAACTACGGCGTGCCGACCTTCGTCATCGACACCCCCTACCGCAAGGACGACAAGGGCTATAAGTACATCGCCGGCAACCTGAAGCGCGCCTACTACTTCCTGCTCGACGTCCTGCACAAGGAGCATGACCCCGAGGCCCTCGCCCACTTCCTGCGCAACTCCAACCGCACCGAGGAGCTCATGTGCCTCATCGGCGACATGCGCAAGGCTGTCCCCTGCCCGCAGGGCGGCCGCCTGCTGGTCCTCAACGGCATGGTCACCTGCTGCATGGGCAGCCAGTACATGCTCGACTACGTCGAGAAGCAGTACGTTGAGACCAAGAAGCTCTACGACGCCGGCAAGAGCGTCCTCAAGAGCGGCGTCGAGCGCTACCGCGTCCTCTGGATGCAGAACATGATGTGGAACTACGGCAGCATCCTCGACTGGATGGAGCGCGAGTTCGACGCCTGCAGCGTGCTCAACGGCTTCCCCTTCCTCGGCCGCGAGCAGATAGAGGACGTCTACGACGACGAGCAGATCTGGATGGGCCTGGCCAAGCGCTCCATGGGCAGCCCGATGGTCCACTCCGTCTGCGGCCCCGGCGAGGCCTACACCGAGGGCATCGAGCACATCATGCAGGACTTCACTATCGACGTCGGCATCTTCGGCGGCCACGTCGGCTGCAAGCACGCCTGGGCGGCCGGCCGCATGGTCACCGACATCGTTGAGAAGAAGTACGGCAAGCCCGTCCTCACCTACGACCTCGACTCCGGCGACATCCGCTACAAGTCCCAGCAGGAGGTCAAGGACACCATTTACGACTTCTTCGACACGCTTGCCGCCCGCGGCTATGAGCCGGGCCTCGAGCGCATGAAGGCTTCCAAGTGAGGCGTTAAATGGCCATCAAGACAATTGCCGTCACCGGAAAGGGCGGCACCGGCAAAACCATGATCGCTTCCCTGCTTATCCGCCAGCTGGTTAAGCAGGGCGGCAAAAAAATACTCGTCATCGACGCGGACAGCGCCATGAGCCTGCCCTACACCCTCGGCATAGACATTTCCGGCTCCGTCAGCGGGCTCAGGCATGAGCTTGTCGGCCCCGAGCAGGGGCGTCAGATGAAGCGCGACGGCTCGCTGAAGGACTGGATAGGCGGCATCGTGACCCACGCGGAGGGCTTTGACCTGCTGGTCATGGGCCGTCCGGAGGAGCCGGGCTGCTTCTGCGCGGTAAATGAGCTGCTCAAGTATTCCATCGGCACCCTCGCCGGGGACTACGACGTGGTCATCATCGACGGCGAGGCCGGGCCGGAACAGCTCAACCGCCGCGTCCTGCCAAAGATTGACGTCCTGCTCGTAGTTGCGGACATGTCCGCGCGCAGCCTCGCCACCGCCGGCGGCATACTCGACGTCGCCCGCGCCGGCGAAAACGGCATCCGCGTCGGCCGCGCCGGCCTGGTGCTCAACCGCATCAGGGGCGACGAGCCCAACGCCGAAATGCTCGGCCGCGCTCAGGCCGACGTAGTCGGCTGGTTCCCCGAGGACGCGGAGCTCAACCGCTTCGACCGCGACGGGAACCCCCTTTTGAAGCTGCCTGACAGCTGCGAATGCGTTAAGGCGGCGGACAAGCTTTTGAAGTCCATCTTCAGCGAAGAGGACGCGTAAGTTTTCAACCATATTCCCCTGTGGAGACTTTTGCCTTCCAGGGGAATATGCTGTCGTTTAGGCACAGTGGAGAATTGGCCGTTTTCTGGCTATTTCTATATAATTTTCCCCCATGGAGGCAAGCAAAATCAGTGAAACAGTATGACGCTATTATTATCGGCGCCGGTATGGGCGGTCTCGCCGCCGGTGTGCTCATGGCTCACGCCGGCAAGCGCGTGGCCATCGTGGAGAAGAACAAGCTCAACGGCGGACGCCTGACGAGCTGGGTGCACGACGGGTTTACCCTCGACCTCGGCGTGCATGTTATTTCCCGGGGCATGAACGGCCCCGTCGCTCAGTGCCTGCAGCGCTGCGGCATCGAGCCGAACCTCAAGTTCAACACCGTCCGTCCCACCACCTCCTTCAAGGGCGAGGTGTTCAAGTTCCCCCGCGACGTGGCGCGCTACGTCCCCAAGGAGGACTTTGACAAGCTCATGGAGTTCATGGCCTTCATCCGCTCCCTGAGCGACGAGCAGAGCCATGAGTACGACAGGATACCCCTGCGCGACTTCCTGAACCGCTACACCACAAATCCCTTCGTCCACAACGCCGTCAACGCCATCTGCGTGGTTTACATCGTTGTCTATGAGGACACCGCCTCCACCGGCGAATTCATCCGCTGCCTGAACTGGGAGGCCAAGGCCCGCTCCTCCGGCTATCCGGACGGCGGCTGCGGCAGCATCCCCCGCGAGTATGTAAAGGCCTTTGAGAGCCTCGGCGGCGAGCTCTACAACGGCACCGCCATCGAGCGCATCGCCGTTGAGGACGGGAAGGCCGTCGGCGTGTACGTAAACGGCGAGCTCTGGCGGGCCAATATGGTGGTCTCCAACACAGGTATAAAACGCACAATTTTGGACTTGGCAGGCGAAAAGTATTTCAGCGAAGATTACGTTGAATACGTCAGGAATCTGACATATACTGAATCTACGATGATTATGCGCATCGCCCTGAACAAGCGCGTGACCGACGTAAAAATGTTCTCCACCATAAGCGAAACGCCCAAAACCGTGTTCCGCGACAAGCTGCGCGAGGGCGTGTTCGACAAGAGCGCCGCCTCCGTTTTCGCGGTCATCCCGTCCAACTTCTGCACGGGCATCTGCGATGAGGACAAGCAGCTCTTCATGTCCAGCGCCGGCGTGCCCTACGGCATCAGCCGCGAGCTCGAGGACGAAATCTTCAACTACATGCTCGACTTCCTCTCCGACATGTTCCCCGGCTTCCGTGAGAACATCCGCTGGATAGACAAGTCCTACTACCAGGACGTTGACGCCTTTGCCGGCGAGGACGGCAACTGCATCGGCGTCGCCCAGTGCGCCGGCCAGACCGGCGCGGACCGCCCCAAGATAAAGACCCCGCTCGAGGGCCTGTATATCGTCGGCGGCGACGCGGGCGGCAGCGGCGTCGGCGTCGAGAACGCCATCAACAGCGCCATGGAGTTCTTTGACAACTACGTCAACGTATAAAAGTCTGCAATTGTGCCCAGGCGCAATTGAAATAGAAGCATTAAGTATTACGAACTGGAGGAATTAAAATGGCAAAAGTCATCAAGACGGCCGTTACCGAAATGCTCGGTATCGAATACCCCATTATCCAGGGTTGCATGCAGTGGATAGCCCGCGCCCCGCTGGTTGCCGCTGTGTCCGAAGCAGGCGGCCTGGGCATCATCTCCTCTTCCACCTTCCAGACCGCCGAGGATCTGCGCGCCGAGATAAAGAAGGTCAAAGAGCTCACCAAGAAGCCCTTCGCCGTTAACCTGACCCTCATGCCCTCCCTCGTCGTCCCCGACTACGCCGGCTACATCCGCGTCTGCGCCGAGGAAGGCGTAAAGCTCATGGAGACCGCCGGCCGTCCCCCGAAGGACGACATGGTCAAGGCCATTAAGGACGGCGGCATGCTGCTCATGCACAAGTGCACCACCGCCAAGCACGCCCTCAAGGCTCAGTCCATCGGCGCCGACCTCGTCGTTGCCGACGGCTGCGAGTGCGCCGGCCACCCCGGTGAGAACGACATCACCACCATGGCCCTGACCCCGAGGTGCGTTGAAGTCCTCAAGATCCCCGTTATCTCCGCCGGCGGCATCGGCACCGGCCGTCAGATGGCCGCCGCCCTCATGCTCGGCGGCGAGGGCGTCTACCTCGGCACCCGCTTCCTGCTCAGCCAGGAGTGCCCCGTCCTGCCGCAGGTCAAGGAGTACCTCTCCCAGAACGCCACCGAGATGGACACCATCATCCTCCTGCGCTCCTTCACCAACTCCACCCGCATGTACAAGAGCGAGGTCGCCAAGCGCGTCTACGCCAAGGAGCAGGAGCACTGCGAGTTCAAGGACGTCCAGCAGGATATGGCCGGCAAGACCGCCTGCAAGATGTTCTTCGAAAACGGCGACGTCGAGGGCACCGGCACCATCTGCGTCGGCCAGACTGTCGGCGTGATTCACGATGTCCCCACCTGCAAGGAGATTATCGACGGCATGATGGCCGAGTGCGTCGCCACCCTCAGCAAGTTCGACGCCTGAGCAAAATCCCAAAACGCAGCAAAACCGCCCCCGTGCATGAGCACGGGGGCGGTTCCTTTTGCATTCCTTATTCTCCCCTTGCGGCCGCTTCGGCGGCTGCCTTTTCGCGGGCGGCGGCCTTGGCGGCGCAGTGCGCGTAGTAGGAGTCCGCCATTTCCTCGAACTTGTCCTTGGGCATGATGGTCTCGTCGAGCTTCGCGCGCGTGGCGGGCAGGATGCAGCCGCAGGAGGCGTAATCCCGGCCGGCCTCGCGGCAGTGGCCGAGATACTCCTCCACCCTGTCCTTCAGGAAGGGCACGGGGAACATCTCGCCCTGGCCGCAGAAGAGCGTCTCGTAATTCCCGACGCCGAGGATAAGGTCAAACTGGGCCTTCACGGCGTCGTAATTGCCCTTGTAGTAGCAGAAGCCGCAGGTGGAGATGAGCACGTTCCTCTGATGGCTGAGGTCGTAGCGCGAGGCGTGCTTCCCGTTGCCCTTTCCGTCGGTGCGCTCCATCATAACCGGCTTCATTGTGGGCACCTGGCGGTCGTAGAAGATTTTCAGCGAGCCGGGCAGGGAGTAGTAGTAGAGCGGGAAGCTCCAGATAAGCAGGTCGGCCTCCCTGGTCTTGTCTATGGCCGCGGCCATGTCGTCGTTCTGGAAGCAGCGGCCGGGGGTGCGCTTCCAGCAGTTGAGGCAGCCGATGCATTTTTCAACGTGCAGGTCGTTTATTACAAGCTCCTCCGTCTCCGCGTCGGGCCAGACCTCGCGCAGGCCCTCTACAAAGGCGCGGGAAAGGCGCAGGGAATTGCTCTTTTCGCCCTTGGGGCTGCCGTTTATGAGCAGGATTTTCATAATTTGTCCCCTTTCTTCTTATTCGCAGGTGTAATTGCCCTGCCGCTTTTCAAGCATCGCGGCCGCCGCTTCCTTCTTGTCCTTGGTTCCGACGGTGTAGATGCCCTGTATCTCCTCGGCCACAAGCCCCACCATGGTGCCCGCGTCGGCGGCGATGTTGATGCACTTCTTGCACATCTGCACGGCTATCGGCGGCTTGGCCGCAAGCGTCTCGGCATAGCCGAGCGTGACCTCCTCTAACTTGTCGAGCGGCACGACGCGCTCTACAAGGCCGATGCGGTGCGCCTCGCCGGCTTCTATGGTCTCGCAGGTCATGGCCAGCAGCTTGGTCATGCCGGGCCCGATAAGCTTGGTGAGGTTCGTAGTGCCGCCCAGGTCCGTACTTATGCCGGCGTCAACCTCGCGCAGGGCGAATTTGGCGTTGTCGGCGGCTATTCGGAAGTCGCAGGAGGCCACAAGCTCCATTGCCGTGCCCATGCAGGCCCCCTGTATGCCGGCGACGATGGGCAGGTTGCACTCCTGCCAGAATCGGTAGGCCCTCCGCCAGTGGTACACGCCATAGAGGCTCCGCCCCGGAGCGCCCATGGCGGCCTTGGCGTAGTTGAGGTCTATGCCCGCCGAAAAATGCCGCCCCTCGGCCAGCATGGCCAGGGCGCGCAGCTCGTGGTCGCCCACTATCATGCGCTCCTGCAGGTCTATCATCGCCTCATAAAAGGGCGCGCTGATGGTGTTGAGCTTGTCCGGCCTCGCGAGACGGATCACGCCCACGCGGCCCTGCCGCTCAAACTTGAAGAATTCCTCAAAGCCCATTTTTGAGCACTCCTTACATGCAAAATTCTCGATGTTAATATTTTAGTAATATCGCTGTTCAGTTTCAACAGCTTGTCATACAAAACATTGCCGGAAAATTCACATATCTTACATACACTTTAACCAGTGAAGATTACGGTGATTTCCATTATAATGTATGCGTGGGATTTTGAGTTCCTCAAATTCACAAGGGGGGGATTTTCATGCGGCCGCTTGAGGGTATAATCGCGGTGGAGCTGTCGACCATTATTTCCGGCGCCGCCTGCGGCAAGGTGCTGCTTGAATACGGGGCCGAGGTCATTAAAATTGAAAGCCCGCGCGGGGATTATTACCGGAGCTACGGCGAGGTCTATAATATCCCGACAGACGAGGACGAAAACATAATCTTCGAGACCGTAAACTCCGGCAAAAAGTTTGTGGCCATGGACCTGCGCGGCGATGAGGATATGCGCCGGCTGCGCAAGCTGCTGCACAGCGCGGACGTCTTTGTCACTAACTACCGGCCGGACACGCTCAGGGCGATGGGCCTCAGCTACAACCAGCTGAAGGACGAGTATCCCCGCCTTATCCACGCCTCCATCACCGGCTACGGCGAGGCCGGGCCGGACAGCGGCCGGCGCGGCTTTGACAGCGTCTCCTTCTGGGCGGAGAGCGGCTTCCTGCGCGACATGAGCGTAGAGTCCAGCGGCTACTTCCCGATTTCCGTGCCCATAGGCGTCGGGGACAACATAGCCGGCACGCAGCTCGCCGGCGCCATTGCCATGGCCCTGTACCAGCGCACCAGGACGGGCAGGGGCGCGAGCGTGTGTACCTCCCTCTTCGGCACGGCGCTCTGGACCTTCTCGCCCATAAGCAGCCCGGCCCAGTACGGCTTCAAGTGGCCGCGCGGGCGCTATGAGGGCATACCCTGCAGCGCGCCGTACATGAGCGGCGACGGCTACTGGGTGCTCGCCACGCTCGGCGATTATGAGGGGCTCTGGCCGGGCTTCTGCCGGGCCTACCGCGCCTACGACATGATAGACAACCCCCGCTTCAACACCCGGGACGCGGCCGCCAAGCCGCAGAACTCCAAGGACGCGATTAGGGAGTTGGAGCACAGGGCCTCCCTGCTTACGGCCGTGGAGATATGCTCCGCGCTCGACGACGAGGGCATAGCCTACACCGTCCTGCGGCACATGAAGGACAACCATTCGAGCATGCAGGCCATAGCGAACTCCTACACCGTGCCTTATACCTACCCCTCCGGCAAAAAGGTGACCGTCGCGAAGCCGCCCATGCACTTTTCCGGCTGCACCACCATACCGCACTCTCCCGCCCGCCCCGTCGGCGCGGATACGGAGGAGATTTACAAGAGGTTTAGCATCGACTGAGCGATGCCGAACATATCCGCAATCAACGCATACAGGAGGTAAGTATGAAAAAGGAACATGAGGTTTTGTTCTCCCCGTTCTCCATCCGCAATGTACGCATCAAAAACCGCTACTACATGGCGGCCATGGGCACGACGACCCACAACGACGAGGACGGCGCCTATATGCCCGAGGCCATAGAGCACTATGTCCGCCGCGCCGCCGGCGGCGTCGGCCTTATTATCACCGGCGCGAACTGGGTCGATAACAACATCGAGGTCCACTCCGCCGGCTCCTTCCCCTGCCCGACCATCTGTCCGGGCAAGTATATAAAGGCCGCGCGCGAAATCACCGACCGCGTCCACCCCTTCGGCACCAAAATCTTTGTGCAGCTCACAGCCGGCCTCGGCCGCAGCGCCATGCCGGCCATGATCCACAACAAGACCTTCGTAGCCCCCTCCCCCGTCACCAACCGCTGGAACCCGCGCATAAACTGCCGCGAGCTCACCACCGAGGAGGTAGACAGGATAATAGAGCAGTTCGGCGTCTCCG
>CALWYQ010000142.1 GCA_944385815.1 uncultured Oscillospiraceae bacterium
TAGCTGTACCCGAGCAGTTTGAGCCCGGTTATCCGACGGCCTTCAAGTTTATAACCTGCAAGCTTGCGCCTGATTTGCTCCGGCAGGCTCAGCGACTCACGCGGCTGTTCAAAGTATAAGCTCATGACGCTCACCACCTTTTGAGACAAGTATAGCACAATAAGCCTGTGCGCGTCACTTATATTTTCAGCCCCGCCACGTATGTAACGCCGACCTCATGCCCCAAGCTCGTCCTGCTCCGGCGGGTGAAGTTCATAGTTCGTACGGTACTCATCTTCTTGACCATCTGGCCGCCGACGGAGCCGGCCTGGGCGCTGGTGAGGTCGCCGTTGTAGCCCTGCTTGAGGTTGACGCCGACTTCACCGGCGGCTTCCATCTTGAAGCGGTTCATAGCGTCGCGGGCATTCGGATTTACCAGGTTGTTGCTGGACTTGCTGGACATTTCGTTGCATCTCCTTTGAACTTTTTAGGGATTTCTTATCCCGCTGGTAGTTTTGCCGCAGGTGTGCGCAATATTCCATGCAAGTTTTGGCTTATTTTCGCCGTTTTCTCAGCCCCTTAGCTCCCACACGCTTTCGTCGCCGCAGATATTCCGTATTTTAAGGCGGAGCGGCCTGCGTTCGCTCTTTATCGACCCGTCCCAGAAATCCCTCGTCCTTGCTCCGTTGAGAATCACATAGCCGTTTTTATCAATTTTCAGCTCGCTGTCTGAGTGCCATTCGCCCTCCGCGGCCGTGCAGTCAAGGCTCAGATACTCAATAAGCTCAAGGCCGGCATCGCTTACCGTAATTGGCTCGAAGGGCTTTTTGCCGCTTTGATTGAGCTTTGCCTTCTCGTTGAACTCGTCTATTTTCCGCGCCAGCCGGTCGCTTGCGAACATCTCCACGGTAACGGCGTACCCGGAAAAAAGCCCATCCTGCAGATTCTCACAGCGCAGCTCCGCATAGTCCCCGGCAACGACATCGTCGAGGACGTCCTTCAGGTCCCTCAGCTCGATTTCCACGTCCGTGCTGTCGTCAGCGGCGATGAATTTGCGTATTTCCGCCTCGTCAGAGACATCGATGTAATAGACTATGACCTTTTTTATCCCGCTGTCAAGCTCGGGTATGGCCTGGCGTATAATGCGGTTGACCGTCACGACGTCAAGCAGCTTGGAGGAGCTGTCCAAAAGGTTCGGCAGATATACCGGCACCGTTCCGAGCTTGCTGTCCGTTATGGCGCCCGCCCAGAAGGCACCAAGGGAATTGTCGCTCTTCAGGCCTGGAATAAGAGATTTCAGCTTATCCATGGTCTGAACCGGGTTGCGGTAGAGCTGCACGCCGTCCTTTATTTCCAGCACGTCGAAGGACGCCCCTCCGGCCTTGAGCCTGTCGCGCGCGGTCTGTATGGAGTTTAGCCCAACGTCGCAGTGTATAAAGCTGCGGCCGAGCTTATGTGCCGCCGCCGCCATGACGCCGCTGCCGCCGAAAAAGTCGGCCACCACCATGCCCTCGTTGGAAGAGCTCCTTATTATGCGCTCGAGAAGGGCCTCCGGCTTCTGCGTGGCGTAGCCGCAGAGCTCCGGGGAGTTCACCACCGTCTGGAAGCTCGCTATATCGTCCCACACGTCGGAGAGCGCTATGCCCTTCGCCTCGTCGAGATAGAGGCGGCGCTCCTTTGTGATGGTCTTGTACCTGCGGCCGTGCTCGTCAACGCTGGAAAAGCGCTTGAGCTGCTCTGCGCTGTAGGGCAGATACTGCTTGTTGAAAACCGGCTCAGGCCCGAGCGTGTAATAGAAAATCGTGTCGTGCGCGCGGACATAGTTCCCGGTCTGGCTTTTGTAACCTGCGACGCCGTGGAGCTGCCATATGATCTCGCGCTGGAAATTTTCCTCGCCGAATATCTCGTCCATCAGGATTTTTACGTAGTGGCCAATATGCCAGTCGAGATGCACATATATCGACGCAGACTCGTTCATCACGCTCTTGATGGCCATGAGGTTTTCGTACATCCAGTTGAGGTATTTTTCCTTATCCCAGACGTCGCCGTACATTTTTTCCTCAAAGCTGCGCAGCTCGCCCATGTCGAGCTCCCGGCCCGCCTGCGCGGCTGCAGCCGCGGCCTTAGGGTCGCGGCGTATGAAAACCTGCTTGGCATAATCTGCGCCGCTGGCAAAGGGCGGGTCTATGTAGACAAGATCGACCCGTATATCCCGCTCCTTGAGATAGGCGCAGGCGGAGACGCACTCTCCCCTGATGAGCATGTTTGCCGAGGGGCTCCCGACAGTCTCGGTCCGCTCCACCTCATAGAGCGGCATACCCCGCGTGAGCAGCATTGCCGCGTCGTCTGCGCCCTTATACTTCAGTATTCGCTTAAAGCTGCCCAGCACGGCCTGGCCCTCGATGGGCTCGGGAACAAATGGTACGTATTTAACCGGCATAATGCGCCTCCTCCCCTGCTGACGTTTTCTTACCAAAAAATTCGCATATTCTTCTGTGCACAGTTTCCAGCCTCTCGCTCTCCGGCAGAGTATCCTCTAAATTCAGATACTCAAACCTCTCAAAGCCGAAGGCGGCGTTGTTCATCTGAATGAAGCCTGTCTCCATGAACTCGCGCTTTTCCCTGAATTTTGGGTCATTAGCGTATACGCTGCCCTTAGTTTCAACGATAATGGCCTTATATATCCGCCCTTCGTGCCTTTGCAGGATGAGGAAGTCCGGCGTGTACATGCCTATATACCGCCACTTCCCGGCGCTCTGCCGATAGCACATTATCCGAAATTCGGTCAGAGCCCGGTCGCCGTTGTAGTAGACCTCCAGCCCCAGATCATCGAGCTCGGCGAAGCTCAGGACCTCGCACAGGAACAGCTGCTCAAAGCCGCTGTCGGTTTTATATGGCAGGTAGTGGAATGAGCGGTCCTTTCTCGGATGGGAGGCGTAGCGGCTGCGCAGGCTGGCGGCCATTTCGGCGTTCCCGGAGCTTTCGAGCACGGGCAGTATTTTGGCTATATCCGCCGGAAGCTTCAGCTTCCCCTCGTCGTCGGCGATAA
>CALWYQ010000143.1 GCA_944385815.1 uncultured Oscillospiraceae bacterium
AATATATTCAAGCGGCGTGCCGCGCAGTATTACCACGGAAAGCGCAAGCCCTGCCGCAAGCTCAATTGCGGCGCGCCGCCAGGGCGAAACGCGCCGGGCGGCCTCCTCCGGCGCCGCGTCGGGCAGCACAGAGGAAATGAGCTCGCTCATCCTTTTTTCTTCCTCGCTCACGGCATCCGCCTCCCCTCTGCCCTATAATACACCACACAGCGGCAAAACCCACGCATCCTGCGGATTTTTGGCCGGTTTGGCAAATCTGACCCCCGAAAATTGTACATGATATACAAATGCCGCCCGGCTTAGCCGGGCGGCCTCAGCTTGCCGAAGAAGGCCCTGCCTTCTTCGGCAAAAGGGCTCGCACTCCGCTGTGCGCCTCGGTTGTCCGCCAAAGGCGGACAATTCGACACTTCGCTCCGTGAGAAGTATTTTCGGCGACGTACACGCCGCCGCCGAAAATGATTGCAATTTATTTCGCGGCTGCGGCCGCGAAACTCTGCGAGGCTTTTTCGCGACTCAGGCCGCCCGGCTTAGCCGGGCGGCCTGGGGTTTGTTATTCAGTCCTTCGGCACCACGGCGAAGCAGCGCGCGGGGAAGCCCACGCCGTCGCGGAGCTTGGGGAAGGCGCAGACGATGATGCCGCCGGTGGGCGGGCACTGGTCAAGGTTGCGCATGACCTCTATCTGGAATCGGTC
The DNA here is from genome assembly GCA_944385815.1 of uncultured Oscillospiraceae bacterium. Lineage (GTDB taxonomy): Bacteria > Bacillota > Clostridia > Oscillospirales > Oscillospiraceae > Scatomorpha. Next base: position 693 of record CALWYQ010000143.1, read on the forward strand.
GGCGGCGAGGATGTACTGCTCGCCGGGGTATGGATACGCGTCCGGCTTTGTAGTGACCCTGCCGGGGTCGGTATCCGCGGGCTCGTGGCCTATGGCGCCGATGCCGCGGTTTTCAACCAGCCACTTTATCGCCTCGACGTCCCAGCCGGGATAGTGCGGCTGGCCGTTCTCGTCCGGATTGTCAAGGTTGGGCTTCTTGTACCAGTCGCTGCGGAAGGCTACAAAGGCCCCGGCGGGGATTTTGCCGTGCTCCGCCTCCCAGGCCTCGATGTCGGGTATGGTTAACATAAAATCCGGGTCGGCGGCGCACTCGGCGCTTTTGTCAATAACGCACAGGGGCATGACCAGCTCGTCCACACCCAATTCGGCCATCGTGCGGCCGTGCTCATGGAAGTGGCGCGGTGCGTCTACGTGGGTGCCGTACTGGCTCGCCACGCTGTACTGTATGCAGCGCATGGGCGCGGCCATGTCCTCGGGCGTGCCGGGCATGTAGTCAAAGAGCAGCGTGCCCTCAAGCGGCTTAAAGCCGTACCAGTGCGGGGTGTCGGGGCTCAGCTCATGCGTGAGGTCTACCCAGCGGTACTTCCCGCCCTTGAGCTCGGCGAGCATGGTCCAAAGTTCGTTTGCCATATTTTCTTCCTCCAATATCCGTTTGCGGCGCGCCTGTGCGCGGCCGCAGATGCGGTGCGGGCATGGCCCTCCGCTCCGGGAGGTATTTTAGCACATTCTCTGGCAATTTTCAATCGCTTTAAATAAAAAACATTCGCCGCGTATTATCTCTGGCGCGCCGGCACCCCCTGCCTGTCCACCCGGGCCTTGAGCGCGAGCGAGAGCATGGCCGAGAGCATCCTTGCGATCACCGTGCTCCACCAGATCATGAGCTGACCGCCGAAAAACGGCGGCAGGGCCAGCATGAAAACAAGCATGAGCGCAGGCTCGATAAAGGTAAGCACGTAGGAATAGAGGCTTTTTTCGCAGGCGTAGAAGCTCGCCGTGGTCACGCGGGTCACGGCGACGAAGGGCACGGATATGAGGAATATCGGCATTATCCCCGCCACCTCCGCGTTTACGCCGTCCGAGGTGCCGAAGAGCAGCCCGAGGCTGTCCCTGGTAAAATACATGACAAGGCAGCCCGCGGCCGCAAGGAACAGCGCAAAGCCGTAGGCGAGCCGCCTTACGCTCCTCATGCCGGCGGCGTCCCCCTCGCCGTAGCGGCGGCTTATCAGGGGCTGGCTGCCGTCGCCGACGCCCTGGAGTATCAGGTATATGACGCAGATGACATAGGCGATGCAGGCGTAGGTGGCAATGGCGGCCTCGCCGCCATAGGAGGCGGAAAAGCGGTTGATTATGATAAGGGATATGTTGGGCGACATGGCGAGCCCGAAGGGCGCGACGGCAAGGAGCAGTATGCCCCCCGCGACCGGCCTGAGCCTTTCCGGAGGTATTTTAAGCCGAAGCTCCCTTTTTATAAGGATATAGGCGAGGGCTATGAGCATGGTGACGCCCTGGCCGATGACCGTCGCTATTGCGGCGCCGGTAACGCCGCCGTCGAGCACCCAGACAAAGAGGTAGTCGAGGACTATGTTCGTAATAAAGCCCGCCGCCATGGAGACCATGGCGTAAAACGACCCGCCGAGGTTGCGTATGAACGGCACGAGGCCCGTGCCGATTATCTGCGGCCCGGCGCCGAGCGCAATCACAACGGTGTATTCGTCGGCGAGCTCAAGCAGGCTCCCCTCCGCGCCTAAAAGCCGCAGTAAGGGCCTGCTCAGGAAGAAAAACAGCGCGGTCAGGATAATGGTTGAGGCAAGCATGAGCCAGATCGCCCCCGCCGTATACATGCGCGCCTCCTTCTCCTTTTTGACCGCCATATTGATGGCGTAGTATATGGCCCCGCCCATGCCTATGCCCGTGCCTAAGGACTGTATGACGGCGGTGACCGGGTAGGCGATGTTTATCGCGGAAAGCCCCGCGTCGCCCAGCCTGTTCCCGACGAAATACCCGTCCACGATGGCATAGACCCCCGAGAGCGCAAAGGCCAGCACGGAGGGGATGACGTATTTGAAAAAGGTCTTTGTATCTTTCATGCGACTCATGTCCAGCAAGCCCGCGGCGGCATAAAAAAGACAGCAAAGACAGCATGGCTTGCCGGCCATGCTGCCTTTAATATGCGCCGCTTATGCCTTTTTACTCGAAGCAGCCCTCAAAGGCGCTGCCGGCGGCGGTTTTGGCGTCCTCGCTGAGGATGGCGTAGAACACGTAATTGCCCGCGGTCCAGACCTGGGCGTTCTGGAGCTTGGGGAATTCGTCGGGGAGGTACTCGGACATCCAGGCGTCCAGCCTGAACTGCAGGTAGTCCTTCACAGCGGTGTGCAGCGCCTCGGCCTGGGTGGCGTCGGAGCCCTTGAAGAGGCCGAACTCGTCGATCGAGGTGCCGACGTTGGTGACCATGACCAGGCACTGCTCATAATCGCCTTCCTCAAGCTTGAACATGTTGGAAATATAGCTCGAGCCCTGGGCGGCCATGCCGTCGGTGGGGACCACGGCCTCGACCGCGGCCTCTACGGCGTCAAAGCCGGGGTCAACCGGCGCATCGCTCCCGCAGGCGGAGAGCAGGCCAAGGCAGAGGATGGCGGAGAGTATGAGGGCGACAGGCTTTTTCATATGCATTTACCTCTCTCATTAAGGGCGGCCCTTGCGGGCCGCCCCCGTTTTTACAGATAAGCGTGGGTGCGCAGATACTGGAGCACCGCGGTAAAGCCGGCGGCGTTCAGGTGGAGATAGTCCCCGTTCTGATAATCGTCGCGCAGCCAGCCCTCGCTGTCCTTGAGGACGGAGCAGGTGTCCGAATACTTCGTGCCGGTCTCGGCGGCGACCTGCTTTATCCACTCGTTGGCGGCGTTTATCTTCTCGTTGTTGATGCTCGCGAGCTCGGAGTAATTGCGGCCGACGGGATAGATGCTGTTGCAGATTATCCTGGTATTCGGGCTGTTCTCCTTGACGATATTGACGACGGCGGTATAGTCCTCCTTGAACCATTCCTCATCCATCATGGCCACGCCGTTCACGCCGAGGGTTATCACAAGGTACTCCGGCTGCTTGAGGGCGCAGGCCTGGGCAATGGTCAGCTCGGGGCCGTTGGGCGTCGGGCACTCGACCGTTGCGGTGGCATAGTTGAAGAGGGCGAGGGTTCCGCTGTCGGGCGTCCAAACCTGCTGGCTCTCCAGCTCGCCGGTGAGCAGCGGGGCCTCGTTGCTGTAATACCAGAGGCCGTAGGTCGTGCTGTCGCCAAGGAAGGTCAGGCGGTCGATATAGCCCTGGCCGGCGTCGGCGGTCTCGCCGAGGATGACGCCGGAACCCTGCTCAGTCCCGGTTTCGCCGGGATTTTCGGCCTCGCCGGGGTTCTCGCTCTCGCCGGGGGCGGGGGTGTTGTCCTCCGGGCTCTCGCTCTCGCCGGGCTGGGCGCTCTCGCTCACCGGCGCGGGCGGGGTGCTGACGGGTATTTCCTCACCCCTGCCGCAGCTCGAAAGCAGCAGCGTGAGCAACACGGCGAAGAGGCAGATGACTATTGCCGCCGTCCAGACGAAAAATACGGATGATTGTGCGTTGCGTTTCAATGTTACACCTTAATCGCAGGGGCGCGCGCCCCGGTTTTCCGATTGGGCGCGGCGACGCCCGGGGTGATCCGGGCGTCGTCCAGGCTGATCAGTCGTCGTTTTCCTTCTTCGACTCCTCGATAATCTTCTGCTGCACCGCGGCGGGAGCCTCGGAGTAGCGGACGAACTCGAGAGTGAAGCTGCCGCGGCCCTGCGTCATGCTGCGCAGGTCTATGGCATAGGTGCTCATCTCGGCCATGGGGACCTCGGCCTCGACCGTCTGCATGCCGCCCTCGGCGTTCATGCCCATAACGGTGCCGCGGCGCTTGGAGCTGATGTCGCTCATAATGTCGCCCATGTTGGCGTCGGGAATGGTGACCTTCAGCAGCCCTATCGGTTCCAATATGACGGGGCTGGCGTTAATAAGTTCCTTATAAGCGAGGCCGGCCGCGGTCTTGAACGCCATTTCGCTCGAGTCGACCGGGTGGTAGGAGCCATCGTAGAGGGTGGCCTTGAGGTAGACCATCGGGTAACCGGCGAGGACGCCCTTGTTGCAGCACTCGCGCAGGCCCTTTTCAACCGCCGGGAAGAAGTTCTTCGGCACGCTGCCGCCGAACACGTTCTCGGCGAAGATCATATCCTCCTGCTCCTCCTGGGGCTCGAACTCTATCCAGACGTCGCCGAACTGGCCGTGGCCGCCGGACTGCTTCTTGTGACGGCCGTGCGCCTTGAGGGGCTTGCGTATCTTCTCGCGGTAGGCCACGCGGGCGGGGCTGAGCTCGACCTCGACGCCGAACTTGGTCTTGAGCTTGTTGCACAGCACGTCCAGATGAATGTCGCCGGCGCCGGAGATGACCATCTGCTTGGTCTCGGCGTTGTTGGTGATGGTGAAGGAGCGGTCCTCCTCGCCGAGAC
>CALWYQ010000144.1 GCA_944385815.1 uncultured Oscillospiraceae bacterium
GTGTTGCGGTCAAAGAAGGCGGGACAGGCCAGATAGGAGCTGAACCAGCGGTATTCAAAGAGGCCGAGCATGATGCTGAACGGGTCGCGCATGACCATCTTTATCATGTCGAGCCATATCACAAGCCAGTTCTGGAAGTCGCGCGCGGTGCTCTCAACGCCCTTCCACTCGCGGCGGGTGAAGGCTATCGAGCCCTTCTGGTAAAGGCGGCCGAGCTGGCGCTCGCCGTTAATAACGCGGTCCCACTTCTCCCTGGCGGAGAGGCCCATGAAATCGCTGAACTCTTCCTTGATGCGCTGCCTGTCGAGCGCCATCTTGTGCTTCTGCTTGCCGGCAAAATCCTTCCAGTCAACCTCGCTGATAAGCTCCTTCCAAATCTTGAGGTCGCCGGGCAGGTTTTTCTTCAGCCATTTGATGTTATTTTTGAGCATTTACTTGACCTCCTTACCCTGCTGGATGCGTTTGATCTCCAGAGACTCGACGAAGGCCTGGAAGCGGGTGCGGAGCTGGCCCGAAGTCTTTGCGTTGTACGGGCGGTCTATCGTGAGCACGGGATGGCCGTATTCCTCATACTGTATATGGCTGGCCAGGGCGCGCTCAAAGCCCCAGAAGTCACAGAACTTGACGTTCTCATAGATGATGCCGTCTGCGTTGAACTCGCGGGCAAGGCGGTCGGCCGTCTCGCGGCGCTGTTCAATCTTCTCATTGCTCATAAAGCGCGGGCACTCGCTTGTTATGAGGTAGTGGCGGCATATCTGCCTGAGGGCGGGCTCCTCGTCGTTGAGCTCTATTACCTCGCGGCCGGGGAACATGCCGAAGCAGAAGCGGTCAAAGCAGATGAACGCGCCCTGCTCCTCGAGCATACGGGTGAGGTTCGGGTCGTCGACCTCGCTGCCGACTATGCCTACGCGGCAGCGGTACCAGAGCTTTTCGTCGACCTCGCGGGCCTTAATCTCCTCAAGGGTCTCCTGCAGGTACGGCAGTATGAGCTTCTGCGGACAGACGTAGCTCACCATGTTGATGATGTGGAACTCGTAGCCGGTGACGGGCGGATTGTCGAGCTTGCGGAGCTCGCTTATCTCGGTCATCACGCGGCAGACCTCGTTGTGCCTCGCCACAGCCTCGCGGAGGGCCGCGTCGGAGACGTCCACGCCCAGCTTCTCGTGCATGGTGGTCAGGACGCGGTTCTGCATCTGCACAACGTAGTGGTCGAGGGTATAGTCGGTGTACTTATAGGGGATGTCGGCGTGTGTTACGAAGAAGTTGGGCTTCTCGACGCACTTGAGCAGCTCAATATTCTCCATGCATCGGTTCATCTGCGCGCAGGCGTCCACGCCGCAGAGGCCGTCTAAGAAATTGTAGCCGCCTTCAATGGCCCTCTCGAGCAGGGCGCGGCAGTACTCGCAGGTGTAGTTCGACATGTAGTACGAAGCCACGTCGATACTGCCGGTGTTCGGGGCGCGCATCCTCACCGAGAAGCAGTTGTCTACGTTGAGGAGCACCTCGGGCAGGTGGTAGCAGGTGTACCCGAGCGCGAGCATCCCCTCTTCCTGCGCCTTACGTACGAGTTCGTTGTGGGCGCTCTCCAACAGGTTCTCAAAGTAGATAAGATGCTTTAAGTCCTTCAAATGTTCACACCTCTCTTATTTGATAATCTCTATTTTGCGGAGCGCTTCCCTCACTCCGTCAAGCACTTTGCTGTCCTCGGGCAGGGAGAAAACGCTCCTGCCCTGAATATCGTTCGCCGCCTGCTTTTCGTCGGCGGGTATGAAGGCGAGGATGTCCACGCCCTTTATCTCTATGTACTCGTTGAGCTCCGGATTCGTCACGCGGTTGATAATCGCGCCTATCCGCTCATACATGACAAGCTCGTCGGCGACCTCCTTTATCGTCTCGGCGACGTGGGTGCCCTTGCGGCTCTGGTCGCTTATCAGGATAAGGTGGCTCACCTTCTCCATGACGCGGCGCTGTATCTGCTCCACGCCGGCCTCGCCGTCTATTACGACAAAGTCAAAGTCGCCGGCAAGCATACTGACGACTTCCTTGAGATAGGCGTTAACGCTGCAAAAGCAGCCCTCGTTCTCCGGCCTGCCTATGGCGAGGAAGGAAAAGCCCTTCGTCTCCACCATGGCGTCAAAGATACGAAAGCGCGACTCGTTGAGCATCTCTATGGCCTCGCGTGGACGTCCGTCCTCGGCGCTTTTTATAACGGCGCGGCGGATATCGTCCAGCGTGCTCTTGACCTCCACCCCGAGCGCGGTGGAAAGCCCCACCGCCGGGTCGGCGTCTATGGCCAGGACGCGGCTGCCCGGATACTCCTCCGTGAGCACCCTGACTATCGTCGCCGCGAGGGAGGTCTTTCCCACGCCGCCCTTGCCCGCGAGCGCCAGTATCTTTGCCTTGCTGTCCTTCATACGCAGCCCCCCTTTGTTAAAGGATTGGAACGCTTGACAAAATGTTAGCATATTTTAAGGCATTTTACAAGACGAAATCGCTTAAATGGCAAATTTATTTGTGAATTATTTAAAATTTCTGAATCAGTTCCGGGCAGCCGCGCGGCCCGCCCCGGTTATGCTTGCGAAAACCGGCGATGCGCTGTATAATAGCGGAAAAGGAGTGATATCATGCTTCGCACCAAAACCCTGCTGCATTTTGATTCCCACGGCCATGAGCACGCGCACGAGCACGCCTGCCACCATGAGCACGTCCACGGCGGCGCGCCGGAGCTCTCCCCCGAGCAGACCGTCGCGCTCATGAGCTATATGTTAGAGCACAACCGCTCCCACGCCGAAGAGCTGCACAACATCGCCCACGCCCTCGACGCCCAGGGCCGGCATGAGGCCGCGAACCTTGTCGGCGACGCGGTGCATTACTTCGGCCACTGCAACGACAAGCTGGAGGAGGCCCTCCGGCTGGTAAAGGATAAGGAGGAATAAGCATGTGCCTTTCTGACGCCTATGAGCTCGTCGGCGGCGAGCGCAGGCCCCTCATGAGCTACGTCTCCGGGGTTTCCATCGAGGACAATACCGTCACGCTCACCGACATGCTCGGCGCGAGGAAAACCATAGACGGCACCCTCAAGAGCATCGACCTCACGCGCAACGTCATACTCATCGAGCCGTTAAAAGAGGCGAGGTGAGCCCATGGAGGAGCAGAGCTACACCTTCCGCCTCACGGCCTACGACATACCCCGCTATCTCCCGCAGGTCAGCCGGGCGCTCGAGCGCCGCAGCGAGCTCGCCGGCCAGCTCAAGTACGCCAACAGGAAAAAGCTCACGGGCGTGCCGCAGTCTCGCGGCAACTTCCACGGCCGCAACAGGCGCACGACCTATATCATGAGCGCCGTCGGCATAGTCTTAGGCGCGGGCTCGCTCTACCTCAGCGCGTCGCTCGGCTGGGACATCTTCTTTCTTATCATCGGCGCGGTGCTCGCCGCCGCCGGCATATACGGCTTCTACCACGCCGGGCGCAGCAACCCCTACGCCCGCGACGCGGCCAAGCTCCTCAAGGGCAAGGACAGTTTCCTCTCCGAGGACGACATAAGGATAGTCTTTAACGAATACGGCATGCGCTCGGCGCGGAGCTTCATCCCCTACAATGAGTTCCAGTGCTGGATAGAGACCGAGGACCTTTTCCTCTTCATGTACGGCCCGCTCGTGACCCTCCTGCAAAAGACCGACCTCGTGGACGCCGAGATAAGCGACTTCCGCCAGCTTGTGATAGGCAACATAAAGCTCCACGCAAAGGTCAAAGACGCAAATTAAGGCAAAATACCGCCCGGTTATTTCCCGGGCGGTATTTTTGCATCCCCGCCGGTGGCGAGGGCGGCGAGGGCGGCGGCTATGGGCAGAGTAAAGACGCTGCCGGTGGAAAAGAGGCCCTGCGCCAGATACGCCGTCAGCGCAAGCGCCGCCGGGCCGGGCAGGCCGCGGCGCAGCGGCGCGGCGGCGGCAGCGGCGGCAAGCAGCGCCCCCGGCGCCCCGAGGGCCGCAAGGCAGCTCAAAAGGTCGCTGTGCGCGCTGTCTGCATGGGTGCGCAGCGTAAGCCCGCTCTCCTCGACGAAGCGCTCGAAATCCAGCGTGGAGAGCGCGCCGAAGCTGCCCGGCCCGCCGCCGGTCACGGGGCTCTCGGAGAAAACCCTCAGCGCCTCGCGCCATATCGCCACGCGGCTCGAGCCGAAGCTGTCCTGTATGTCGCCGTGCAAAACGCAGTGCAGCTCATA
>CALWYQ010000145.1 GCA_944385815.1 uncultured Oscillospiraceae bacterium
TCGCGGCCGCCGAGGATGTTGGACCACTGGTCGTCGCCGCCGCACTGCATGACGCAGTCGTACTTCTGGAACATGTGGTAGAAGTCGTAGCTCTGCATTATCATGTAGTTGAACTCGAGGAAGCTCAGACCCTTCTCCATGCGCTGCTTGTAGCACTCGGCGCGCAGCATGTTGTTGACGGAGAAGCAGGCGCCCACATCGCGCAGCAGCTCAATATAGTTGAGCTTGAGCAGCCAGTCGGCATTGTCGAGCATGAGAGCCTTGCCGTCGGAGAAGTCTATGAACTTGCTCATCTGGACCTTGAACTTCGCGGCGTTGGCCTGTATCTGCTCCTGGGTGAGCATCTGGCGCATATCCGTGCGGCCGGAGGGGTCGCCGACCATGGTGGTCCCGCCGCCGAGCAGGGCGATCGGCCTGTTGCCTGCGAGCTGAAGCCGGCGCATCAGGTTCAGCGCCATGAAGTGCCCGATGTGCAGGCTGTCCGCCGTGGCGTCAAAGCCGATATAAAACGTAGCCTTGCCCGCGTTCAAAAGCTCGCGGATCTCGTCCTCATCGGTAAGCTGGGCAATAAGCCCCCGGGCCTTGAGTTCCTCAAATATCTGCATCGATCTGACTCCTTATTACTGAATTGATTCAACAGCCTTGGATTTTTATAGTAAGGCCGCCCCGGGAAGCGCGGGGCTTATTTTGCCTCTTCCACCATCTTCGCGACCCTGTCCGCGCACCAGGCGCAGAAGCCGTTACATACGCTGTGATCGCCGCCGGCGGCGTTGAGCAGGTCCTCGCAGCGTATAGCGCCGAACTGGGCCTTGAACTCGTCGGCCAGCTGCTTGCTGGCGACGGCGGTTGGCTGGCCGGGCTTGCCGAGGCCGTCTTTGCCTATCGTGAGGCCGATGGACATGACCGCGCCGACAAAGGCGCCGCAGGCCTCTCCGCAGCGGACGCCGCCGCCGAAGCCGGCGCTGGCAGCTTTGGCCGTGGCCTCGTCGAGGCCGGTCAGCTCGTCGAGGGCCACCACGACGCTCTGCGCGCAATTGAGGGTATTCTTGAGTTCAGCAGCTTTTTCACCGTAAGTCATATCAATTATCCTCCCTTTTGTATTCACACGCCGCGTCGAGCTGTTCAGCCGCGCTTTTGAGCGTTGTGTCCGTAATATTGTCGCCCCCGTGCAGGCGCGCGATCTCCCTCACGCGGCCCTCCCTGTCGAGCGGGACCACCGCCGTATACGTGCGCCCGCCCTCCACGCGCTTTTCCACATGGAAGTGGCAGTCCGCCATTGCGGCTATCTGCGGCAGGTGCGTCACGCATATGACCTGCCTCGTGCGCGAAATGTGCGCTAACTTCTCGGCCACACGCTGCGCCGCCACGCCGGAAACGCCCTCGTCGATCTCGTCAAAGACCAGGGTCTCCGCCCCGGCGCGCTCGGTGAGCACATCCTTCATAACCAGCATTATCCTCGCCAGCTCGCCGCCGGAGGCTATGCGCGATATGCGCCCCGGCGCCTCGCCGGCGTTGGCGCTCATCAAAAACCTTACCTCGTCGCAGCCCGCCGCGTCAAAGCCCGGCTCGCCGCCGAGCGGGCTTATCTCCGTCTCGAAGCGCACCCCCGGCATTGACAGCTCGCGCAGCCCGGCCTCGATGCGCTCCCGGAGCCGCTTCGCCGCTTCACTGCGTTTATGTGACAGAGCCTCAGCGGCATTATACGCCGTTTTTTGCCGTTTGGCAAGCTCCAATGCCAATTCCTCCCGGCGCTCGGCGGAATTTTTCAGCGTCTCGTACTCCACGCGGGCGCGCTCCAACTCGGCTATAAGTCCGGCCTCATCGGTGGAGTAGCGCTTTTCAAGCCGGCGCAGCTGGGCGAGGCGGCTCTCCACCTCGTCATACTCGCCCGGCGAAAAGTCAAGGCTGTCTCGGAAGTCACGTATCGTCTCCGCCGCGTCGGTGAGCTCGCTCAGCGCGCTCTGGAGCTCGGCGGCGGCCGCGCCTAAATCCGGGGCAGGCCCGGCGGCCCGGCGGCACCAGACCTCGGCCTCGCCCGCGAGCTCTATTGCGCTGGGCGACGCGCCGTAGAGCGCCTCATAGGCCGCGTCAAGGGCCTCGGTGAGCTTTTCGCCGTTCCTCAGGAGCTCCCTCCTGGCGTTCAGGGCCTCCTCCTCGCCGGCGCTCAGGTGCGCGCCCTCCAACTCCTGCACAGTGCGCTCCAACTCAAGCAGGCGGAATTCCCTCTCCCGCTCGTTCATGTCAAGGCGGTCGAGCTCCTTTTTCGTCTCACGCCAGGCCCCGTACTTCTCCCTGTAGGCGGCGAGCTCGCCGTCCAGCCCGGCGAAGCCGTCAAGATAGGCGCGATGGTTGGCCTCGTCCAACAGCGCGCGTCCGTCGTTCTGGCCGTGGATATCGAGCAGCAGCGCGCCGAGGCCCCTGAGCTCCGAGGCGGTGACGTACTCGCCGTTTATAAGGGCGCTGCTCTTGCCCTCGGCGTTTATGCGGCGGCGTATCAGGATGCCGCCGCCGTCCGGGCCGCCGGGCTCATAGCCCTTCTCCGAAAGCCAGGCCTCGCCGCGCTCCGACGAAAACCACGCGCTTACCGAAGCCCGCTGCGCGCCGGTGCGCACCAGCTCGCGGCTGACCCTTCCGCCGAGCACGGCCTGGAGCGAGTCTACAACTATGCTCTTGCCCGCGCCGGTCTCGCCGGTGAGGATGTTCAGCCCCGGCCCCGGCTCAATCTCCGCGCTCTCGATCACGGCTATATTCTCAATATGCAGTCCCCTGAGCATGGTCTACCTCGCTGACAAGCCGCTCTTCCGGCTCAGAAGAGCTTTTTTATTTCCTCGGAGAAGAGCTCCGCGCCCTTCACGTCGCGCATGGCCATAAAAACCGTGTCGTCGCCGGCGACCGAGCCGACAAGCTCGGGTATCTCCATGCCGTCTATGGCGCTGCTCGCGGCCATTGCAAGGCCCGGCAGGGTCTTGAGCACCACAAGGTTCATGGCCGTATCGCAGCTCACAACGCACTCGCGGAAGATTTTGGCGAGCTTCTCACTGTGAGCCACCCGGCTGCTGTTGCCGGGCAGGGCGTAGCGGTAGTGCCCGACCCCGGTCAGCTCCTTTACAAGGCGCAGGTCCTTCAAGTCGCGCGAGAGCGTCGCCTGCGTGCTCTTTATGCCGCGCAGCTTGAGCGCCTCAAGCAGCTGGTTCTGGGTCTCGATGTTCTGGGTGGTGATAATGTCCACAATCGCGTTCTGCCGTTCCCTCTTCATTTCCTGCCTCCTTTATAATTTGGCCAACTTGCCGAGGGCGGCCTCGTAAAAGCTTTCCCCGCCCATGTCCGCAAGCACAAGTGTGTTCGAGCTCCGTCTGACGTGCACCTCGTCGCCCGGCCGGAGCTGTACCGGCGCGCTGCCGTCCACCGAGAGGAATACCCGGCGGCTGTCACGGTGCTTTGGCGTTATCGTTATAAAGCGCCCCGGCGAAAGCACAAAGCTCCTCGCGCTCATGGAGTGGGCGCAGATAGGCGTAACAACTATGTCCTGGGCCTCCGGCTCGATTATCGGCCCGCCGGCGGACATGGAATAGGCCGTGGAGCCAGTAGGCGTGGCGCAGATGACCCCGTCGCCGGAAAAGCGCGCTATGTCTTTGCCGTCGGAGGCCACGGTAAGGTCCACGCAGTTTACGTCGCTCTTGACCACGGCGTCGTTGAGCGCGTGGTCCGAGAGAATGTCGCTGCCCTCGCGCGTCAGGGCCACGGAGAGCATCATCCTCTCGCTGCGGCGGTACTCCCCGGCCGCGGCGCGGCGCAAAAGGTGCAGGTTCTCCGGCTCGATCTCGGCCATAAAGCCCTTGGTGCCGATATTCACGCCTATCATCGGCACGCCGAGCGTCAGCACCTGCCGCGCGACGTGCAGCATGGTGCCGTCGCCGCCGAGGGTGACTATGAGCTCCGCCCCGGCGCCCGCGCGCAGAAGCGGCTGCATCGGGGAATCCGCCGGTACGTCCACAAAGGCGGGGCTCACCACAACGGCAAAGCCGTCCGCCTCCAGCATGGCCTTCGCCGCGTTCGTGAGGGCGAGCCCCCTGTCCCTGTAGGGGTTCGGCGAGAGGACTATTTTTTTCATGCCTTATCCAACTCCCCGTGCGAGGCGGCCACAAGCGCCGGAATATCCGGCTCAAAGCCGCCGTCCCCGCCTTTTTTGAGGTATGCGAGGTATTCTATATTCCCCTCGGGCCCGCGTATCGGAGAATAGTCGAGGCCCGCGAGGGCGTAGCCCGCCGTCGGGAAAAATCCGCACATCTCGCGCAGCACGCGCTCGTGCACCGCGCGGTCGCGCACCACGCCCTTTTTGCCGACGTCCGCGCGGCCCGCCTCAAACTGCGGCTTGATGAGGCAGACGCACTCGCCGCCCGGCCGGAGCAGCGCATGGACCGCCGGGAGTATGAGGCGTATCGAGATGAACGACAGATCCATCACCGCCAGATCCATGCTCTCCGTGAACATATCCGGCGTGAGATTGCGCGCGTTCGTGCGCTCCATGACCACCACGCGCCCGTCCTGCCTGAGGCTCCAGGCCAGCTGGCCGTAGCCCACGTCCACGGCGTAGACGCGCGCGGCGCCGTTTTTGAGCAGCACGTCGGTAAAGCCGCCCGTGCTCGCGCCGCAGTCTATGCAGGTGTAGCCCGAGACGTCCATATTGAAGGCGGGAAGCGCCTTTGCGAGCTTGAAGCCGCCGCGCGAGACATAGGGGCAGGCGCTGCCGCGCACCTCTATCTTCGCCTCGTCCGGGACCGGCGTGCCGGGCTTGTCCGACTTCTGCCCGTTTACGTACACAAGCCCGCTCATTATCGTGGCCCTGGCCTTCTCGCGGCTCTCGGCGAGGCCGAGCTCAAAAAGCCTCTGGTCGAGGCGCTTACCCTTCATCGCAGATCAGCTCCTTCACGGAGCGCGCTATCGCCGCGGCGTCTATGCCGCAGCGCGCCCTGAGCTCCGCCGTAGTGCCCTGGCCGGCTATGCCGCTGCCGAGGTCCAGCCGGCGCGCGCGCAGGGCCGCGCCGCGCTCCGCCGCGTATGCAAGCGTCCTCTCACCGAGGCTGCCCGCGGCGCAGACCTCCTCGGCAAAAACCACGCGCTCCGAGCCGAGCGAGCCCAAAATCTCCTCCGCCGGCAGCGGCACGGCTATGCCGGGCTTGATTATCCTTACGTCTATCCCCTCCGCGGCGAGCGCCCTCCTTGCGGCGATGGCCTCGTTCACCATCGTGCCGCAGGCCACGATGGCCGCGTCCGTCCCGTCGCCGATCACGGCGGCGCCCGTGCCGCCGTCGGCCTTGTACTCGCCCTCGCCGCCGCGCGGATAGCGCACGGCAGCCGGGCCGGCGCAGTCATACAGGGCCGCGCGCAGCATACTGCGCAGCTCGGCGAAGGAGGCCGGGCAGTAGACCGTCATCCCCGGCACGCTCGAGAGGTAGGCGAGGTCAAAGACGCCGTGATGCGTCTCGCCGTCCTCGCCAACCAGCCCGGCGCGGTCCACGCCGAACACGACGTGCAGCCCGAGCAGCGCAACGTCGTGTATGAGCTGGTCGTAGGCGCGCTGCAGGAAGGTGGAATATATCGCCGCGACGGGCAGCATGCCCTGCTTGGCCATCCCGGCGGCCATGGCGGCCGCGCCGCCCTCGGCGATGCCGGCGTCGAAAAAGCGCTCGGGGAAGCGCCGCTCAAAGCCGGTCAGGCCCGTGCCGTCGGCCATGGCCGCGGTGACCGCGGCAATGCGCCCGTCCTCCCCGGCGAGGCGCACCAGCTCGCGCCCGAACACGGCGGAAAAGCTCTCGCCCGAGGGCCTGAGCTCGCCGGTCAGCACGTCGTAGGGACCGACGCCGTGGTACTTCTCCGGGTGCAGCTCGGCCATGGGGTAGCCGCGGCCCTTCTGCGTTATTACGTGCAGCAGCACCGGGCGGCGCAGCTCCCTCGCCCAGGCGAGCGCGCTTATAAGCCCAGTCAGGTCGTGCCCGTCCACGGGGCCGAGATAGTAAAAGCCGAGGTCGTCAAAGACGTTATTGCGCAGTATGGCGCCCTTCACGCGCTCCTTTACGGCGTGGATGGCGTTATAGACCGGCTTCACGCGGCCCACAGTCTGGCGGTAGCGCCGCTTGAACTCAAAATACGCCGGCCTTACGCGCAGCTCGCTCAAAAGCCTCGCCATGCCGCCCACGTTGGAGCGGATGCTCATGGCGTTGTCGTTGAGTATTACGACCATGGCCTCGCCGCTCTGCCCGGCGCTGCTCAGCCCCTCATAGGCGAGGCCGCCTGTCAGCGCCCCGTCGCCTATCACGGCGGCGACGTCATAGTCCCCGCCGAGCCGCGTCCTCGCGCGGGCCATGCCCAGCGCGACGGCCACGGAGTTGGACGCGTGCCCCGCGATAAAGGCGTCCGCCGCGCTCTCTGACGGCTTCGGGAAGCCGGAGACGCCGCCCGTATGCCGCAGCCTGTCAAAGCCCGCCATGCGGCCGGTCAGGAGCTTATGCGTATAACACTGATGCCCTACATCGAATACTATCCTGTCACGCCAGGGGTCGTACACCCTGTCGAGGGCGACCGAGAGCTCGACCGTGCCCAGATTGCTGGCGAGGTGCCCGCCCGTACGGGAAAGGGAATTTATAAGAAAGGCCCTTATCTCCGCGCAGAGCGCGTCCAGCCTCTCGGCCGGCAGCGCGCATAAATCGGCGTGGGAGTGTATATTTTCAAGTATAGACAAAATATCGTTCCTTCTATAATTATTCTTGAGCCTACTATAACAAAAACCGCCGGCGTTTTCAATAGATACGCGGGCGGTTTTTGACAATTATTCAAAAAATATTCATTTGTACGGACAAACCCGCTTACTTGCGGCGCGCGGCGAGCCGCTTCGCGAGCTCCGTAAGGAAGCCGTCGGCGTCCATGCCTGCCACGCTCTCGCAGGCGGAGGCGGTAATCCTCTCCACCATGCGGGCGCACTTCTCCTCGCCATAGAGGCTCATAAAGGTGCTTTTGCTCTCGCGCTTGTCCGAGCCGATGGGCTTGCCGAGCTCGGCCTCGGTGCTGGTTACGTCGAGCATGTCGTCGCGTATCTGGAAGGCCGCGCCGAGCTCGGAGCCGTACCTTCCGGCGAGCTCAACGGCCGCGCCGTCCGCGAGCGCGGCGGCCGCGCCGAGCATACAGGCCCCGGCAAGGAGCGCGCCGGTCTTGCGGGCCTGCAGCGCGCTGAGCTCCTCGGCCGTGAGGGCGTGGCCCTCGGCGGCAAGGTCCATGAACTGCCCGCCGCAGATGCCGTCCACTCCGGCGGCGCCGGCGAGAATTTCCGCGCACCTCGCCCTGGCCTCCGCGGGCAGGCCGGAGCGGAGTATCGCCCCGAAGGCCTCGGCCTGCAGCGCGTCGCCGGCGAGCACGGCCGTGCTCTCGCCGAAAACCTTATGGTTCGTGGGCTTGCCGCGGCGCAGATCGTCGTTATCCATGCAGGGCAGGTCGTCATGTATAAGCGAATAGGTGTGCAGCATCTCAACGGCGCAGGCCACGGGCAGCGCCTTTTCCGGCTCGAGGCCGTTGAGCCGCGCAAATTCCAGCACCAGCACGGGGCGTATCCGCTTGCCGCCGGCGGTTAGGGAATAGTCCATCGCGTCGAGCAGGCCGTCAAACTCAAAGCCGCGCGAGGCCCCGAAGGCGCCGCTCAGCGCGGGCTCGATAAGGCCGAGATAGGCCTGATAGCGCTCGTCCCAGGTCATTGCTCTTCCTCCCCAAAGGGCTCGGCGACGACCTCGCCGCCGGCGGAGCGCAGCTTCACCACGCGCTGCTCGGCCTCGTCGAGCTGCCTTGTGCACTCGGCCACAAGCGCCGCGCCCTCCTCAAAAAGCCTGAGCGAATCGGCCAGCGGCGCATCCCCGCCCTCGAGGCGGCGGACAATGTCGCCAAGGCGGGCGAGCCGCTGCTCAAACGTCTGTTCCTTATTTTCGCCCGTCTCGGGGGCGAGGGTTTCATTATCCATATATATCCTCCACCTGGCAGCCCACCGAGCCGCTGTGCAGCCTCAGCGTCAGCCTGTCTCCTTTGTTCAGTTCCCCTGCGTCCTTCACGGCGCGCCCAGCGCCGTCCATGGCTATGGAATAGCCGCGGGCGAGCACCTTGAGCGGGCTCAGCGCGTCCAGCTTTGCGGCAAGGCGCAGGTATTCGCCCTTTTTTGCCGCCATCGAGGCGTCAAGCGAGCTACCGAGCCTTGAGCCGAGCCGCTCGAGCCGGGCGCGCGGCGCGGCGGTAAAGCCGCCCGCGGCCTCGAGCCTGGCGCGCAGCGCCTCAAGCGACATGCGCCGCTGCTCTATAAAGCCCGTCGGGCTCTGTATGACCCGCCGCGACGCGAGTGAGGTGAGGGCCTCGCGGCACTTGGCCGTCTTTTTGGCCACGGCGCGCTCAAGCCGCGCCCTCGCCGAGTCTATAGCCTGCAAAAGCTCGTCCATGTCCGGCGCCGCGAGCTCCGCCGCATTTGATGGCGTGGCCGCGCGCAGGTCGGCGACAAAGTCCGCTATCGTGACGTCCGGCTCGTGCCCGACCGCGGAGATAACGGGTATCTCGCAGTCGTATATCGCGCGCGCGACGCGCTCGTCGTTAAAGGCCCACAGGTCCTCTATCGAGCCGCCTCCGCGTCCGGTGATGAGCGTGTCCGCTATCCTGTTCGCGCTCGCCCAGCGTATCGCCGCGGCTATCTCCGGCGGGGCCTCCTCGCCCTGCACGCGCACGGGCAGGAGTATGACCTCCGCTATCGGCCAGCGCCGGCGCAGGACGCGGATAATGTCGTGCACCGCCGCGCCCGCGCTCGAGGTCACCACAGCGATGCGCTCGGGATAGCGCGGTATCGGCTTTTTGTGCGCGCGGTCAAAGAGCCCCTCGCGCTCGAGCCTGGCCTTGAGCTGCTCGTAGGCGGCCTGGAGGTCGCCGCTGCCCTCCGGGACTATGGCCTCGGCGTAGAGCTGGTAGGCCCCGTCGCGCGGATAGACGCTCACCCGGCCGTAGACCACAACGCCCATGCCGCTCTCCGGACGGAAGCGGAGCCTGCCGGCGGCGTAGCGGAACATGACGCAGCGGATGGCGCTTTGGGCGTCCTTTAAGGTGAAATAGTGGTGCCCCGAGGGGTAGACCTTGTAGTTTGAAAGCTCGCCGCGCACGGCGACGGAGCCCAGAAAGCCGTCGCCGTCGATGAGGCCCTTTATGTATTCGTTGAGCTCGCCGACGCTTACCGGCTCCCGGCTCATTGCTGCTCCTCCGCCGCCTCTCCGCGCATATAGCCGCCGAGCACGCCGTTTATAAAGGCCACCGTCTCCGGCTCCTCAAAGCCCTTGGCGAGCTCCACGGCCTCGTTGATGGCGACGCCGGGCGTTACGCCGCCGTCGCCGAGGTATATGATCTCGGTCAGCGCGCAGCGCATGACGGCCATGGCCGTGCGCGTGATGCGCTCGGGCCGCCAGCCGTGCGAATAGCGGCGGACAATCCCGTCAAGCTCGAGGCGGTGCTCCGCCGCGAGGGAGACAAGGCGGCGTATATATTCAAGCTGCGCCTCGTCCGGCGCCTCGGATATGGCGCCCTCCTCGTCCGCGAGCGTGGCAAGATGCTCGGGGTCGAAATAATCCTCTACAAGCTCGTCCGGCGCAAGGCCCGAGGCCGCCTGAGCGTATATGAGCCGGACCGCGGCCTCTCTCGCCCTCGTCCTGGTCATTTGTCGAAAGCCACGCCGGAGACGTGTACGTTCACCACAGGGCTGCCCATGCCGGTCATGGACTCGACCGCAGCAGTAACGGCATCCTGCACCTGCTGCGCGACACCAACGACGTTGGAGCCATAGCGGACCATGATTCTGATGTCCACGGTGATCTGGCCGTCCTGAATCTGAACCTTCACGCCGCGGCCAACGTTCTTGATGCCGAGCAGTTCGGCCAGTTCGGCGCCGGCGTTGTTCGTCAGGGCCGCGACGCCGTCTATCTCACCGACAGCGGCACGGACCATAGAGTAGAGCACGTCTTCAGAGATGTTGAT
>CALWYQ010000146.1 GCA_944385815.1 uncultured Oscillospiraceae bacterium
GGCGCTTTTGGCAGGGCTGTCCCTGCTGCTGTATCCCACGGCGGCGGACTGGTGGAACTCCATGCACCAGTCCCGCGCCATCGCGTCCTATGTCGAAAGCGTGGTCGAGTTGGACGAGACGCAGTACGAAAGCGTCTGGCAGGCCGCCGTGGAATATAACGCCGGCATACCGGACGAGGACACGCGCTTCCTCCCGGACGAGGAGGAGAAGGCGCTTTATGAAACGCTGCTGAACGTAGGCGGCGACGGCATCATGGGCTATGTCGAGATACCCGGGATAGACGTCGAGCTGCCCATCTACCACGGCACGAACGAGGAGATACTTCAGACCGCCGTCGGGCACATAGAGGGCTCCTCCCTGCCCGTGGGCGGCGAGGGCACGCACAGCGTGATTTCCGGCCACCGGGGCCTGCCGAGCGCGAGGCTCTTTACAGACCTCGACCAGCTGGAGCCGGGCGACACCTTCATGCTCCACGTGCTCAACGAGACGCTGACCTATGAGGTGGACGAGATAAACACCGTGCTGCCGGACGACATAAGCCATCTCGGCCTTGAGGACGGCGAGGATCTGTGTACCCTTGTAACCTGCACGCCCTATGGCGTGAACTCGCACAGGCTGCTTGTGCGCGGCCACCGCGTTGAAAACGCGCCGGAGCCGATAGTGGACGTGGTGCAGATAATAGCGGACGCCACGCGGATCCCGCAGGCGCTTGTGGCGCTTATAATTGCGCTGCCGGTGCTGACGGCGGTCGCTCTGCTCCTGCGCGCGCTTTTCAGGCGCAGGAACTCCTGATTTACCACCCGGGAGGTGACATTATGAAAGCGAATACGTTCCGCCGCACCGCCGCCGGAGTGCTCACGGCGCTGATGCTCGCCGTGCTGCTCTGCGCCGCGGTATTTGCCGCCGGGAGCATAGACACGGCTAAAAGCGGCTCGATAAGCGTATATTTCGGCCACGAGGGCGAGGACTTCGCGGGCGCGGAGTTTGAGCTCTTCCGCGTGGCGGACGTCTCCTCCGGCGGGGTATACACGCTCACGGGGGACTTCGCCGGGTATGCCGTCGAGCTGAACGGACTCACGAGCTCCGGCTGGCGCGCGCTCGCGCAGACGCTCGAGGCGTACGTGGAGGACGACGGGCTTGTCCCCGCG
Source organism: uncultured Oscillospiraceae bacterium (assembly GCA_944385815.1). Lineage (GTDB taxonomy): Bacteria > Bacillota > Clostridia > Oscillospirales > Oscillospiraceae > Scatomorpha. The sequence goes on from CALWYQ010000146.1 coordinate 1,150, forward strand.
GCCTCGGCGGTCACGGGGAGCGACGGGCGCGCCGGCTTCCGGGGCCTTAAAACCGGGCTTTACCTTGTGCTCTGCGGCGGGCCATATACCCACGGGGGCGCGGAGTATACCGTCGAGCCCGCGCTTGTGAGCGTGCCCAACGAGGGCGCGGACGGGGAGTGGGTATATAACGTCTCGGTGACGGTCAAGTACGAGTCCGACTTTGAAATCGTCGGGTATGAGAAGATAAGCGTCCGCAAGGTCTGGCGCGGCGACAGCGCAGCGAGCCGGCCGTCGAGCGTACAGGTGACCCTGCTCAGGGACGGCGCCGCTGTCGACACCGTTACCCTGAGCGAGAAGAACAACTGGAGCTACACCTGGAGCAGGCTCGAGCGGGCGGACTACAGCATAGTCGAGCGCCGCGTCCCGAACGGCTACACCGTAAGCGTGGAGCGCGAGGGGGACACTTTTACCGTGACCAACACGCGCAAGAGGCCGGGCCCGACCCCGACCCCTCGGCCGAGCGCCACGCCGGACATACCACCGTATCCGAGCCGGACCCCGACACCGGCGCCGAGCCGGACGCCCGACCCGCGCCCGACGTCTACGCCGGGCAGGCCGCCCGATAAGCTGCCGCAGACCGGTATGCTCTGGTGGCCGGCCGCCGTGCTGGCAGGCGGCGGCGCCGTGCTGATAGCGGCCGGGGCCATCATCCGCCGGCGGAAGGACGACGATGAGAAATAAGGCCGGGGTTTTGATAGCGCTCGGGGCGCTGCTGCTTCTGGCGGCGCTCGCGCTGACGGGCTATAACCTCTATGACGAGTACCGCGCCGGCCGCGAGGCCATGGACGTGCTCGCCGGCATGGAGCTGGTGCTGCCCGAGCTGACGCCGGAGCCTTCGGACGCGCCGGAGGCCTCCGAAGCGCCGGAGCCGGAGCCGACGCCGTACAGCTCCGAGATGCCGACCATACTCTCCGGCGGCTATGAATACATCGGCGTGCTTGAGCTGCCCGCGCTCGGGCTGAAGCTGCCGGTCATGGCGGACTGGGACTACACGCGGCTGCGCTCCGCGCCCTGCCGCTACGTCGGCTCGGCCTATACGGGCGACCTTGTGATATGCGGGCACAACTACCGCAGCCACTTCGGGCTGCTGAACACCCTCTCCGCCGGCGACGGGCTGAGCTTCACCGACGCTGCGGGCCGGGTTTTCAGCTACGCCGTCGCCGAGGTGGAGATACTCCAGCCCACCGCCATAGAGGAAATGGTGACCGGAGGCTGGGACCTCACCCTCTTCACCTGTACCCTGGGCGGACAGACGCGGGTGACCGTGAGATGCAATGAGATATAATGCGCAGGGCCGGCCTTTGCCGGCCTTGCCTCTTTTTTATGCGGGTGATATAATGGCGGCAAGGGAAGGCTGGTGGATCATTTGGAATACGCGGCTTTTGAGCTCTGCGCGGCGCGCGAGCTCTCGCCATACAAGACCTTTGAGTGCGGGCAGTGCTTCCGCTGGAACGCCGTGGGCGAGGACGACTATGTCGGCACGGCCTGCGGCCGCACCGCGCGGGTCTATA
>CALWYQ010000147.1 GCA_944385815.1 uncultured Oscillospiraceae bacterium
AGCATCTTGTCCTCGCCGGTGTCGGCGTCGGAGCTCAGGTGGCCGACGTCTGTGATGTTCATAACGCGCTTTACGTTATATCCGGCGTAGCGCAGGTATTTTTCGAGCACGTCCTCCATGATGTAGCTGCGGAGGTTGCCGATGTGGGCGTAGTGGTAGACCGTGGGGCCGCAGGTGTACATCTTTACTATATCCGGGTGGTTGGGGACGAACTCCTCTTTGGTACGGGTGGCGCTGTTATAGAGCTTCATGCTGTTTCCTCCTTATCCTTTGCCGCGAGGGCGGCCTTCAGTTCGTTTAATTCGCGCCGGAGCGCGGCGACCTCCTGCACAAGGGGGTCCGTAACGTGTATCTGCTCGACGTCGGCCACGTAATTCACCCGCTCGCCCTTCTGGCGCACCACTCGCGCCGGGGCGCCGACGGCGGTGGAGTCCGGTGGTATCTCCTGCAGCACTACGCTGTTTGCCGCGACGCGGGAGTTGTCGCCGACCTTAAAGGGGCCGAGCACCTTTGCGCCGGAGCCGACAAGGACGTTGCTGCCGATTGTCGGGTGGCGCTTGCCCGTATCCTTTCCCGTGCCGCCGAGGGTCACGCCCTGGTACAGCAGGCAGTCGTCGCCTATCTCGGCGGTCTCGCCTATCACTATGCCCATGCCGTGGTCGATGACCAGGCGGCGTCCTATCTTCGCGCCGGGGTGGATCTCTATCCCCGTCTTGTGCCGCGTGCGCTGGGAGATGTACCGCGCGAGGAATTTGTGCTCATGCTCGTAGCACCAGTGCGCGGCCCGGTGGCTGAGCGTGGCGCGGATGCCCGGGTACAGCAGCAGTATCTCAAGCGTGCTGCGCGCGGCGGGGTCGCGCTGCTTGTAGGCCTCTACGGTCTCCATGAGTTCTCTGAACATATTGCCCTCCTCAAATATTCCCGGGAGGTGAGCGGGAGGGAACAAAAAAGCCCCCATGCCGTCATACGGCATGAGAGGCGCAAATACGCGGTTCCACTCTCGCTTATCACTCTCCGGCAGATAACCGGCCCGGCCTTAACGCGGCCGACACGGGACGGCATTTCCTCCGTCCGCGGCTCCGGGGCGCATTTCCCGCTCGTTCCGGCAGCGCCGCTTGCAGCCAAAGGCGGCGCCTCTCTGAGCCGGGGGCAGGGCGGTACTTTTCCCCTTCACAGCCCTTTAACACCAGTATATTATCATGCCGCGCAGTCCGTGTCAAGCTAAGAGCTTGAAATTTTGGCGGCTTCGTGTTATTATGTAAATTACATTCCCATATGGAGGCAAACCATGCTACGAACACGCAGATACCGCGCCGTGTGCGCCATGCTCGCCCTGGCCGCCGCGCTCACGTGCGCGCTGCCCTTTACGGGCGGGACTCAGGCCCTTGCGGTCTCGCAGTCGCAGATAGACGCGCTTGAGGAGCAGCGCGACCAGCTCCGCGCCGAGCGCGAGGAGATGCAGGCCGGCATAGACGCCTTAGAGGCCGAGCAGGCCGACGTCATGGCGCGCAAGACCGCCCTCGACGAACAGAATGAGGTCTACCGCGAGGAGATAGAGCTCCTTGAGGAGCAGCTCGGGCTGTACACGAGCCTTGTGGACGACAAGGCGGCCGAGCTTGAGGAGGCCGAGGCCGCCGAGGAGGCCCAGCTCGCCACCTACCGCAGGCACGTCCGCGCAATGGAGGAAAACGGCAGCTTCACCTACCTCTCCATCCTCTTCGGCAGCCAGAGCCTCGGCGAGCTCATGAGCAACCTGGACATGATCGGCGAGATAATGGAGGCCGACCAGCGCATATACGAGCAGTACGGCGCCGCCCGCGAGGCCACGGAGAACACGAAGGCCGAGTATGAGGCCACGCTTGACGCCCTCGAGGTCAAATCCGCCGAGCTGGACGCCGAAAAGGCCGAGCTTGAAGCGCAGATAGACGCCGCAGAGCAGCTCATCGCCGAGTATGAGGAACAGATAAACGAAAACCGCGAGGCCTATGAGGCCCAGCTCGCCAAGGAAGAAGCCCTTGAGGCGGATATACAGGAGATGATAGCCGAGTTGGAGCGGCAGGAGGCCATGAACTCCATCACCTCCACCGGCAGCTATATCTGGCCCCTGCCCGGCTACTCCCCCGGCAGCGCCTTCGGCTGGCGCACCCACCCGATTTACGGTAATCTGCGCTTCCACTACGGCGAGGACATAGGCGCACCGAGCGGCACGCCCATCTTAGCCGCGGACAGCGGCCTCGCCACCGTCATACCCAATAACGGCAACGGCTACGGCAACTACATAATCATCAACCACGGCGGCGGGCGCACCACGCTCTATGCGCACATGAGCGGCTTTGCCATCTCCAGCGGCCAGAGCGTCACGCAGGGACAGGTCATAGGCTACGTCGGCTCCACCGGCAACTCCACCGGCCCGCACCTGCATTTTGAAACCCGCGTAAACGGCGCGGCGCAGGACCCGAAGAGCTACTTCAGCTTCGGCTGAGCCACCGGAGGATAAAACAGGGCCCCGGACAGATAGTCCGGGGCCCTGAGTCTGCCGGAAAAGCCTCGCAGAGCTTCGCGGCCGTAGCCGCGAAACAGTTTGCAATCATTTTCGGCGGCGGCGTGTACGTCGCCGAAAATACTTCTCGCGGAGCGAAGCGTCGAATTGTCCGCATTGGCGGACAACCGAGGCGCGCAGCGGAGTGCGGTCCCTTTTGCCAAAGAAGGCAGAGCCTTCTTTGGCAAGCTGAGGGCCCCGGACTATCCGTCCGGGGCCCTGACGTTTAATCGTATCTCGATGCCCGGCCGCCGTTGCCGCGGCCCTCGTCCATCATTCCGAAGCTCTCAAGGAAGTAGGTGCGCGCGTTGAGGTTATACTCCGCCTTCACGGCCTCGAGCGCGGCCTCCACCGCGGCGGACATGGCGTCCGCGTCCACGCTGGCGCGGGCGTTTATTATAACGGAGAGCGCCGTATACCTGCGCTCAAAGCGCCGGTCGTACTCTATGGGGCAGCCCACGCCGAGCAGGCTGGCCTTGAAGTAGTCCCCGTCCTCGCCGGAGGCAAAGACCTTGAAGTGCGGCACGTTCCCGCCGCCGGCCCTGAGCGCCGCGCTCACGCCGTCCATCAGCGCGCCGAGCGCGGCGTTGAAGTCCAGGTTCCTGCCGCCGCGCTCCGTGAAGAACACGCGGCGGTTATACCAGCTCATCAGCCGCTCGGCGGCTATGAACTGCTCCGAGCCGTAGCCTATATCTCTGCCGCAAACCGGGGAGTCGTGGCTTAATATGTAGTCCGCGGCCGCGTCCACGCCCTCGCCGCTGCGCGCGGACATGGCCATGACGGGCGTATCCGGGTGCAGGGAGGCGATGAGTGCAAGCTTCTCCTCCCTCCCGGCAGGGCTCAGCGTGTCTATCTTGTTGAGGATTATCAGGTCGGCCTCGGCCATCTGGGCGTTGAGCAGGAAGCGCATTTCGCCCGGCAGGCCTATGTCCTTCCCGGCGAGCATTTCAAGCCGCTCCGGGTCCACGATGCAGGTGAAGGGCAGCAGCCTGAATTCGCCCGGCTCCCTGCCTGCGAGCTCACGGTAGACGTGGTCGAGCGCGCCTATGCCGCAGCCGGGGATATCCGAGAATACGATATCGGCACCGCGCCCGCCGAGGGCGCGCAGCCTGTCCACAAGGCTTTCGTGCTGGTAGCAGATGCAGTCGCCCGCTATGCAGTCCGTCATAACCTCGCTCATGGCGGTGTATTCCGCGTCCAAGATGTTCCCCTCGCCGAGGTCGTTGGCCAGTATGGCCGCCCTCAGCGGATGGCGCGAGTTAACGGAGCGCGAGAGCGCGAGCATGGACGTGGTCTTTCCCGCGCCGAGAAAGCCGCTTACCACCATGTACCGAACGCCGCTCACAGGATTATCTCTCCCTTCCAGCTTTCAAGGTATGCGTTGAGCTTATCGCAGAGCTCCGCCGCGCCGCAGCCTGCGTCCCGGGCCACGTCCTCCAGCGTCCACATAACCGTCTCCTCCGTGACGCAGCAGAGCCCGAGCCGCAGGAGCGGCATGTACAGCATCGGGAAGGCGCCGAGCGCCCTGCCCACCGTCCAGTCGGGGCCTACCACGCCGTCTCCCCCTCCCGGATGAAGATGTGCTCCACGCGGCGCATATACTCCGGCAGCGCGCCCTCAAAGTCCAGGCCGTAGGGCCGGGGCGTGCCGCGCCTGTACGTGCGCCTGATGCTCTCGCGCACAAGCGAGGAGGCGGCGTCAAGCGCTTCCGAAATGTGCGCCCCGCGGACAAGCAGCGCGGCGAGGGCGCTTGACAATATGTCCCCCGCGCCGTAGAACATGCCGGGCAGGGCCTCGCTCAGGGAGCCGGTGGTCTCCCCGGTGGAGCAGTCGCGCAGGTAGGTGGCGATCACTCCGTCGGCGGGATGCACGCCCGTTATGGCCACGTATTGCCTGGCGCGGTCCTCGAGCCCGCAGAAGAGGCGCTTTATATAGTCGAGCGAGTGCGGCGGCGGCTCATAGTCGAGCCCGGCGAGCATCGCGGCCTCGGTGACGTTCGGGGTTATTATGTCCGCGCGGGCGCAGAGCCTGCGGAAGGCCTCGGCCATGCTCTCGTCAAAGCCGGCGTAGAATTCGCCGTTGTCGGCCATGGCGGGGTCCACAATGACCAGCGTCTCCGGCCCCGCGATCGTGCCTATGAGCTCCTCGACGGCGAGCGCCTGCTCCGGCGAGGCGAGGTAACCCGAGTATATCCCGTCAAAGTCTATGCCGAGCCGGGCCCAGTGCCGCGCGATGGGCAGCATCTGATCCGTGAGGTCGCAGCGCGTCCAGCCGGTGAACTCGCCCGTGTGCGTGCTCAAAAGCGCCGTGGGTATGCAGGCGCACTCCACCCCCGTCGCGCTCACCACGGGCAGGGCCACGGTGAGGGAGCACTTGCCGAAGCCGGAGATATCGTTCACGGCGCAGAGCCTTTTCAGTTTTGGCAGCTTCTTTTCCATATCCCGTATTGTAGCACGCTTTGCCTCCCGGCGCAAGGGCCGCCGTGCGCGGTTAAATTCGGCATAATCCGAGTCCCGGGGGCGGGCAAAGTTGTATAAGTCTCTGAAAATTCGCGCAGGCGGCAAAACTGGTTGAGTTTTTGCGCGGGAGACGGTAAAATCTATGTATACTTCTTGCGAGGGAGGGCGGTGCGCATGACCCGGCTGCGACTGGACTTTTATCGGGCGGAGCGCGCCCTTTTCATGCCGCTTTCCGGCCGCCGCGCTCTCGGAGTATACATTTTAAAGCGTTGATTGCAAGGTCACGGGCACAGGCCCGTGGCCTTGACATATTTTTTCGGAGGTAGAGCATGACTAAGAGGAAGGCCGCCGTAATCATGGGCAGCGACAGCGACTGGCCCATCGTTGAAAAGGCCGTCAGGCAGCTCCGCGAGCTCGGCATAGAGACCGAGGCGCGCGTGATGAGCGCGCACCGCACGCCGGAGCAGGCGAGGGAATTCGCCCTCAGCGCCAGGGCGAAGGGCTTCGGCGTCATCATCGCCGCGGCGGGCAAGGCTGCGCACCTGGCCGGAGCGCTGGCCGCGAACAGCACCCTGCCGGTCATAGGCATACCCATAAAGAGCAGCACCCTCGACGGGCTGGACGCCCTTTTGAGCACCGTGCAGATGCCCTCCGGCATCCCCGTCGCCACCGTCGCCATAGACGGCGCGCAGAACGCCGCGCTGCTGGCCGCGCAGATCCTTGCGGTCTCGGACGCGGAGCTCGCCGCGAGGCTTGACGCCATGCGCGCGGAAATGGCCGCCTCCACCGTAAAAAAGGACGCGGCGCTGCAGGAAAAGCTTAATAATATCTGAGGAGGATATAATAATGGAAAAGCGCGAACAGATGTATGAGGGCAAGGCCAAAAAGGTCTTTGCAACCGACGACGACAGCCTCTGCATAGTCTCCTACAAGGACGACGCCACCGCCTTCAACGGCGAGAAGCGCGGCACCATCATGGGCAAGGGCGTGATAAACAACCGCCTCACCAACCGCCTCATGCGCCTCCTGATGGACAACGGCATCCCGACCCACTTTGTCGAGGAGCTCAGCGAGCGCGACACGCTTGTCAGGCGCGTGAGCATAGTCCCGCTCGAGGTCATCATCCGCAACATCTCCGCGGGCAGCTTTGCAAAGCGCTACGGCGTTGAGGAGGGCATAGTCTTTGCCCGGCCCACCATCGAGTTCTCCTACAAGAACGACGAGCTCGGCGACCCGCTTATGAACAGCTATCACGCCCTCGCTCTCGGCCTCGCCACCGAGGAGGAGATAGACACCATCAAGGCCTACTCCTTTAAGATAAACGAGCTGCTCAAGGCCTTTCTGCTCGAGCACGGCATAGAGCTTGTGGACTTCAAGCTGGAGTTCGGCCGCCTGCCGGACGGCACGATAGTGCTCGCCGACGAGATAAGCCCCGACACCTGCCGCTTCTGGGACGTGGAGACCCACGAGAAGCTCGACAAGGACCGCTTCCGCCGCGACCTCGGCGGCGTTGAGGACGCTTACCAGGAGGTTATGCGCCGCATCATCGGCGATTAAGGAAATATGGAAACGCAATTCTTTGATAAGCTGCATGAGGAGTGCGGGGTGTTCGGCGTTATAACCCGCTCTGCGGAGGCGGACGTCGTGCCCATGACCTACCGCGCGCTCTATGCGCTGCAGCACCGCGGCCAGGAGAGCTGCGGCATAGCGATAAACGACGACGGCGTCATCTCCGGCTACAAGGACGTAGGCCTTGTGAACGAGGTCTTTACCGAGGACGTCATGCGCCGCCTCCCCCGCGGCCAGATGGCCATAGGGCACTGCCGCTACGGCACCACCGGCGGGCGCACCCGCGAGAACGCCCAGCCCCTTGTCATACGGCACATCAAGGGCGGCATGGCCCTTGCGCACAACGGCAACCTCACCAACGCCGGCGAGCTGCGCACGGCGCTCGAGCTGGACGGGGCCATATTCTCCAGCACCTCGGACAGCGAGGTCATAAGCTACGTCATAACCCGCGAGAGGCTGCGCACCGGCTCCATTGAGGCCGCCGTCTGCGCCGCCATGGACAGGCTCAAGGGCGCGTACTCGCTCACGGTGATGTCCCCGCGCAAGCTCATAGCCGCGCGCGACCCCTTCGGCTTCCGCCCGCTCTGCATAGGCGAGCTCGAGGACGGCTGGGCCGTGGCCAGCGAGAGCTGCGCGCTCGACGCCATAGGCGCGAGGTTCCTGCGCGACGTGGAGCCCGGCGAGATAGTCACCATCTCCCGCGAGAAGGGCATAGAGTCCGACCGCAGCCACTGCGGCGGCCCGAGCGCGGAGTGCGTGTTCGAGTTCATCTATTTCGCGCGGCCCGACTCCGTCATCGACGGCAGCTGCGTGCACACCGCGCGCCAGAGGGCGGGCGCCTTCCTGGCCCTCGAGCACCCCGTCCAGGCCGACGTGGTAATAGGCGTACCCGATTCCGGCCTTGACGCCGCGCTGGGCTACTCGAAGCAGAGCGGCATACCCTACGGCGTGGGCTTTGTCAAAAACAAATACATCGGCCGCACCTTCATCCAGCCCGGCCAGACCCGGCGCGAGAACGCCGTGCGCATAAAGCTCAACGTCATCGCCTCCACCGTGCGCGGCAAGCGCGTTATCCTTGTTGACGACTCCATCGTCCGCGGCACGACCATCGCGCGCATAGTAGAGCTCCTGCGCGAGGCCGGGGCGAAGGAGGTCCACGTCAGGCTGAGCGCGCCGCCGTTTTTGCACCCGTGCTATTTCGGCACGGACATAGACTCCCGCGACAACCTCATCGCCGCGCAGCACAGCATAGAGGAGATACGCGAGATCATCGGCGTGGACTCCATCGGCTACCTCAGCTGTGAGAACGTACACAAGCTGGCCGACAACTCGCACCTCAACTTCTGCGCGGCCTGCTTCACCGGCGAATACCCCTGCGAGATACCCAAGAGCGCCGCCAAGAGCCGCTTTGAGCAGAAGCTCAGCGAGCGCGTTAAGGAGGATGCCTGATGATAAGCGAGAGCGCAAGCTACCGCGCCGCCGGCGTGGACATAACGGCCGGCTACAGGGCCGTGGAGCTTATGAAGGAGCATGTGAAGCGCACCGAGACCCCCGGCGTGCTGGGCGGCCTCGGCGGCTTCGGCGGCCTTTTCAGGCCCGAGCTCGCCGGCATGGCGGAGCCCGTGCTCGTCTCCGGCACCGACGGCGTGGGCACCAAGCTCAAGATAGCCTTCCTCATGGACAAGCACGACACCGTGGGCATAGACTGCGTGGCCATGTGCGTAAACGACGTCGTCTGCTGCGGCGCGGCGCCGCTCTTCTTCCTCGACTACATCGCCTGCGGCAAAAACATCCCCGAGCGCATAGCCGCCATAGTCTCCGGCGTGGCCGAGGGCTGCGTCCAGTCCGGCGCGGCGCTCATAGGCGGCGAGACCGCCGAGATGCCCGGCTTTTACGGCGAGGATGAGTACGACCTGGCCGGCTTTGCCGTCGGCCTTGTGGACAGGCCCAGGATACTCGACAGCTCCACGATGCGCCCCGGGGACGCGGTGATAGCCATCCCCTCGAGCGGCGTCCACTCCAACGGCTTTTCCCTTGTCCGCCGCGTGTTCGACCTTGAGCACGGCGCGCTGGAGCGGCGCTATGAAGAGCTGCCTGGCACGCTGGGCGAGACCCTGCTCACCCCCACGCGCATATACGTAAAGCCCGTGCTCGCCATGATAAAGGCCGCCCGGGTGCGCTCGCTGAGCCATATAACCGGCGGCGGTTTTTATGAAAACGTCCCGCGCTCCATCCCCGAGGGGCTCACGGCGCGCATAGAAAAGGCCGCGCTGCGCACCCCGCCCATATTCGGCATCCTTGCTCGCGAGGGCGGCATACCCGAGCGGGACATGTACAACACCTTCAACATGGGCGTGGGCATGTGCGCCGTTGTCGCGGCGGAGGATGCGGACGCGGCGCTTGCATCGCTCGCCGAAAACGGCGCGGCGGACGCCTATATCTGCGGCGAGATCGCCGTGGGCGCGGAAGGCGGCGTGGAGCTATGCTGAAAACGGCGGTGCTCGTCTCCGGCGGCGGGACCAACCTGCAGGCGCTTATAGACGCCTCGGCCCGCGGCGAAATGCCGCACGTCTCGCTCGCGCTCACCGTCTCGAACCGGGCCGGGGCCTACGCCCTCGAGCGGGCGAAAGCGGCCGGGATCCGGGCGGAGCACCTGGGCGGGGCCGCGTTTGAGGAGGAGTTAGAGGCCCTTTTGCGCGAGGAGGACATCGGCCTCATAGTGCTGGCCGGCTTCCTCAGGATACTCGGCGAGGGCTTTACGCGCCGCTGGGCCGGGCGGATAATCAACATCCACCCGAGCCTTATCCCGAGCTTCTGCGGCGCGGGCTATTACGGCCTGCGCGTGCATGAGGCCGCGCTCGCCCGGGGCGTGAAGGTCACTGGCGCGACGGTGCACTACGTAAACGAAATCCCCGACGGCGGGGAGATAATCGCCCAGCGCGCGGTGGAGGTCCTGCCCGGCGACACGCCGGAGCTTTTGCAGCGCCGCGTGATGGAGCAGGCAGAGTGGATAATTCTGCCGCAGGCCGCGGAGGCCGTGGCGGCAAAGCTGGAAGGGAGATAAAATGGAGAGCCTGTTCGCCTATCTGTCCGCAAGGCCGTACCCCGGCCGCGGGATAATGCTCGGCACGACGCCCGAGGGCAAAAGCGCCATAGTATACTTCATCATGGGCCGCAGCGAGAACAGCCGCAACCGCGTCTTTGAAAAGACCGCCGACGGCATCCGCACCCGGGCCTTTGACGAGAGCCGCATGACCGACCCGAGCCTCATAATCTACCACCCCGTGCGCCGCGTGGGCCGCGGAGTGGTGGTCACGAACGGCGACCAGACGGACACGCTGCGCGACTATATCCTCGCGGGGCGGAGCTTTGCCGCGGCGCTGCGCACGCGCGAGTTTGAGCCCGACGGCCCGAACTGGACGCCGCGCATCTCGGGCCTTCTGAGCCCCGACGGGAGCTGTAAGCTCTCCATACTCAAGGCAGGCAGCGAGCAGGGCGCGCCCTGCCTGCGGTATTTTTATGAGTATGAGGCCGCGCAGAGGGGCTCGGGCCGCTTTATAAGCACCTATGAGGGCTTCGGCTCCCCCCTGCCGAGCTTCCGCGGCGAGCCGGTCGAGGTCGGCGTGCCGGAGCTGGGCGCCGCCGCGCTTGCGGAAAAGGTCTGGGCCGCGCTGAATGAGGACAACCGCGTCGCGCTCTATGTATGCGTGGACGGCGAAGAGGCCATAATCAACAGGTGGGAGGAAGAGAAATGAAGGAGCTTGAGTTAAAATACGGCTGCAACCCCAACCAGAAGCCCGCGCGCCTCTTTATGGCGGACGGCGGCGAGCTGCCCGTCGAGGTTTTGAACGGCCGCCCCGGCTACATCAACTTTATGGACGCGCTCAACTCCTGGCAGCTTGTGCGCGCGCTCAGCTCCGCCACCGGCAGGGCCGCGGCCGCGAGCTTCAAGCACGTTTCCCCCGCCGGCGCGGCCATAGCGAGGCCGCTCTCCGAGGAGGATCGGCGCGCCTTTTTTGTCGAGGATGATGAGCTCAGCCCCATCGCCACGGCCTACGCCCGCGCGAGGGGCGCGGACAGGCTCTGCTCCTATGGCGACTGGGCCGCGCTGAGCGAGGTCTGCGACGCGAGCTGCGCGAGGCTGCTCGTCCCCGAGGTCTCCGACGGCGTGATCGCCCCGGGCTACACCCCGGAGGCGCTTGAGATACTGCGCGGCAAGCGCAAGGGCGGCTACAACGTCGTGCGCATAGACCCGGACTATAAGCCGAAGCCCGTAGAGCAGCGCGACATCTTCGGCATACGCTTTGAGCAGGGCTACAACTCCCTGCCAATAACCCGCGAGTGCCTTGAGAACATCGTGACCGCGAACAGGGCCCTCAGCGAGGACGCGGCGAACGACCTGCTGCTCGCGCTCATCACCCTCAAGTACACGCAGTCGAACTCCGTCTGCTACGCCGAGGGCGGGCAGACCATAGGCGTGGGCGCGGGCCAGCAGAGCCGCGTGCACTGCACCCGCCTCGCCGGGGACAAGGCCGACAACTGGCATCTCCGCCGCCACCCGAAGGTGCTCGAGCTGAAGTTCGACCCCGCGCTCAAGCGCGCCGAGCGCGACAATGAGGTGGACCGCTTCATCCGCGAGGAGCTTACGGAAAGCGAAAAGCGCGATTTCCTCGCCGGCTTTTCCGGGGTTTCCCTCGGCAGCGACGCCTTCTTCCCCTTCGGGGACAATATCGAGCGCGCCGCAATGTCCGGCGTTAAATACGTGGCCCAGCCCGGCGGCAGCATCCGCGACGACCAGGTCATAGAGACAGCCGACAGGTACGGGATGGTCATGTGCTTCACCGGCATAAGGCTTTTCCACCATTAATGCGTTGGAGGTATTTATGAAGCTACTCGTGATAGGTTCCGGCGGGAGGGAGCACGCCATCGTCCGCGCGCTCAAAAAGAGCCCGCGGGTCAGTGAGATCCACGTCCTGCCGGGCAACGGCGGCATCGCCGGCGACGCGGTCTGCGCCCCGGTTTCCGCAACGGACATAGCCGGCTGCGTGGCCTACGCCCGCGAGCACGGCATAGATTACGCCGTGGTGACGCCGGACGACCCGCTCTGCCTCGGCATGGTGGACGCGCTGGCCGAGGCCGGCATCCCCGCCTTCGGGCCGGACAGGCGCGCCGCCGAGATAGAGGGCAGCAAGGTCTTTGCCAAGGGCCTTATGAAGAAGTACGGCATACCCACGGCGGCGTACGAGGTTTTCGAGGACGC
>CALWYQ010000148.1 GCA_944385815.1 uncultured Oscillospiraceae bacterium
GGGGACAGGCCCACCGTCGTCGTGCTCGGCTCCGGGCCGATACGCATAGGCCAGGGCATAGAGTTCGACTACTCCTCCGTCCACTGCGTCAGCACGCTCAGGAGCATGGGCTACGACGTCGCCATAATCAATAACAACCCGGAGACGGTCTCCACGGACTACGACACCGCCTCGCGGCTTTACTTTGAGCCGCTCTGCCCCGAGGACGTCATGGGCGAGCTCGCCGTGGAAAAGCCCGGCGGCGTGGTGGAGGCCTTGGGCGGCCAGACGGCGATTTCCCTTGCGCAGTTCCTCGTCGCCCGGGGCGTAAAGATACTCGGCACCAGCGCCGAGGGCATAGACCTCGCCGAGGACCGCGAGAAGTTCGACGCCCTGCTCGAGAGCCTCGGCATCAGGCGGCCGCGCGGCGCGGCGGTGCACTCCATGGAGGAGGCCGTGCGCACGGCCGGGGAGCTGGGCTACCCCGTGCTGCTGCGCCCGAGCTACGTCATAGGCGGCCAGAACATGGTCATCGCCCACGACGAGGCCGACGTCCGCCGGTACATGGAGGTCATAATCACCGCCGGAAACGGCGCAAACGTGCTCATAGACCAGTACCTCCCCGGCACGGAGTTGGAGTGCGACGTCATATCCGACGGCCGGGACGTGCTCATCCCCGGCATCATGGAGCACATAGAGCGCGCCGGCATACACTCCGGCGACTCCATCGCCATAACCCCGCCGCAGAGCCTTACGCCGGAGATGACGCAGCGCGTTGCGGAGTGCTCCCGCGCCCTCGCCCTCGCGCTCGGCACCCGCGGGCTTGTGAACATACAATACCTCACCTTCGGCGGCGAGCTCTACGTCATAGAGGTAAACCCCCGCGCAAGCCGCACCGTGCCCTATCTGAGCAAGATAAGCGGCATACACATGGCCGACGCCGCCACGCGCGTCATGATGGGCGAGAGCCTCGCCTCCCTCGGCCTCGGCGGCGGGCTCGCGCCCGAGCCGGAGTATGTGGGCATCAAGGTGCCGGTGTTCAGCTTTGAAAAGCTGCCCGACGCCAACAGCCTGCTCGGCCCGGAGATGAAGTCCACCGGCGAGGTGCTCGGCATAGGCCGCAGCTTCACGGAGGCGCTGTACAAGGGCCTGACCGCCGCCGGCTACCGCTTTGTCTCCGCGCACGGCGAGGAGCGCCGCGGCGTGCTGCTGAGCGTTGAGAACCGCCAGTTGGGCGAGATAGGCGAGCTGGTCGCCCGCCTCGGCTCGCTCGGCAAGCTCATCTACGCCACGCCGGACACGGCTAAGGCCGTCCGCGCCCTCGGCAGCTATGCCTTCGACATCGGCCACGTGGCCTGCGTAACGGACATCGGCGCGCTGCTCGAGCGCGCGGGCATAGGCCTTGTCATCTACACCGGCGCCCTGCACGACGACACGATGGGCGACTACGTCGAGCTCCACTATGAGGCCGTAAAGCGCGGCATACCCGTGCTCACGAGCATAGACACCGCCGGCGCCGCGCTGCGCGTTTCCGAGGAGAAGCTGACGGAGGATTCCACGGAGCTTGTTGACGTATCGGCCATTGCGCGGTAAAATAGGCGCAGTCAGAGCAAAGGAGGCTCAAATATGATAGTCACCACCACCAACACCGTCGAGGGCCACGCCATAACGGAATACGTCGGCATAGTGTTCGGCGAGGTCATAAGCGGCGTAAACATGTTCCGCGACATCGGCGCGGGACTGACGAACCTCTTCGGCGGCCGCAGCGCCGGCTATGAGGACGAGCTGCAGAACGCCCGCAACGAGGCCCTGCGCGAGATGTGCCAGCGCGCCGGGAACTTAGGCGCGAACGCCGTCGTAGGCGTGGACATAGACTATGAGGTTTTAGGCGCCAACAACGGCATGCTCATGGTCTCCGCCTCGGGCACCGCCGTGGTAATAGACTGAACGCAAGCCGCCGCCCCCGGTCATGGGGGCGGCGGTCAGCTTTTCCGTATTTAATATATGTAAGCGTCCGGAGGGACGTAGTTTTTGGTCTGCCGCTTTGGGAGGGCAAGCCTCCCCGGCGGGCAGTAGCCGTCTTGCTATAGCGTATCAGGGGCAGTCTCCGAAGCGCAGCGCCTGTATTTGCCGCCGGCTCTGGCCCGGGGCGGGCGCGCGTGGCACCTTCAGTGACCGCGTATGGCTGACTTCCCTGTCAGCATCTACAAGATAACATCCCTTTATGAACTGCCTGTTAAGGCGAAATGAACTAAGCGGAACATTTCCGTGAGGCCGCGTTCAAAATTCCCGCCGGAAAATGCAAAAAGTGATTGACCGGCGGGGCTTTGGGTGTTATACTAATTCTACCTGTCGGCCGGACGGGTTATTTTCGCGCGCTTTTTGCGCGGCGTCCGGCGCGTTCAGGGAGGCAACAGGCCGCGAAAGCGGCCAATACAACAAGGAGGTGCCGAACAAATGGCTGTTGGCGCAAGAGTCAAGGTTATACTCAGGTGCAGCGAATGCAAGGAGCGCAACTACTTCACGGTCAAGAACAAGAAGAACACGCCCGACCGTCTCGAGATGAAGAAGTACTGCCCGCG
>CALWYQ010000149.1 GCA_944385815.1 uncultured Oscillospiraceae bacterium
GAGCATGTTCTCCCAGTCGGCCTCGTCTATGATGATGTTTATGTCTATTATCTCATCGGTATTGAAAAGCTCGGTCTCATACTCCATGGTGATGCCGCCGTCGGCCAGGGCCGTGAGCCTGCCGGAGAGGGCCGGCGCCCCGAGGCAGAGGCAGACGGCCAGCGCCATGACGGCGCATATGAGCTTCCCGCTGTGTTTCCAAACGCTCATGGCCGTCCCCCGATCAGGCGAGGTATTCGCCGTTATAGCTGACGAGGGTGGCGCTTTCCACTCCGGGCAGGCGGGAGACGAGGTTCACAAAGCCGGTGGAGGCGTTTTTGGTGCGCAGCTCCGCCGTGAGCTCTATTCCGGAGGCGCCGACGGTCTTGCTCTTTACGTTATAGCCAGCCGTCTCCTTGCCGAGCACGTCCAGTACGGCGGTCTCGGCGTCCTCGCCCGAACAGCTGAGCACGAGGATGTAGGGGTTGGAGCGCTGCTTGCGGTTGGCGAAGAGCAGCAGGATAACGCCGATGATGGCCGAGCCCATGACGGCGAGCGGTATCATGCCCGCGCCTATAACTATGCCGGCAGCCAGCGACCAGAAGAGGAAAGCTATCTCCACCGGCTCCTTTATCGCGGCGCGGAAGCGGACAATCGAGAGTGCGCCGACCATGCCGAGGGAGAGCACGACGTTGGAGGTGACGGCCATGATGACCAGCGTGGTCACCAGCGAGAGGCCGACGAGCGTCAGCGCAAAGCCGGTGGAGTACATGACGCCGGTGAGCGTCTTTTTGTATATGATAAAGATGAAAAGCCCTATGACAAGCGCGGCCGCGAGGCCGATAAGGGTGTCCAGCAGCGAAAATTCGCTTACGCTCTCGAGAAAGCTGGATTTGAAAATGTCGTTGAAATGCATGCTGTCCTCCTTGCTTTATCCGAAACGGCGGCAGACGCCGTATTTTGAAAACGCCTGACGGCGCAGGCCCTCCGTCTGCAAAAGGCAGGAGATGATCTCCGGCAGGAAGGCGTCGTATTTTATCTCTAACACCGCGCCGCCCGGCGAATCCGCCGCCGCGACGTCGCTTATGTCTCCGGGCAGGAAGCCGCGGCCGTACAGGCTTGTGCGTATCTGAGAGTCAAAGGTCACGCGCACGTTCCCCGGCGCGTAAACATAGGGCTCGCGCACATATGAGACAAGCAGCCTCGGCCTGAGCTGCTGGGAGCGCATCTTGCAGTACAGCTCCCGCACGAGCTCCGAGCGGTGCTGCGGCATCCAGCCCGTGTCCCCGGCGAGCAGGGCGCGGCACTCGGCTGCGGTCAATTCGGCGTCCAGCTTCCGGCAGAGCTCATTGTATTTGAGCTTTTTCTCCAGGGTTATAAAGGAGAGATCGTCGTTATAATAGCGTATCCTGAATTTTTCCCGCTTCTGCACGCCGTTTATCTTCTCGCGCAGGGCCTTGTCATCGACGTTGTCGAAGTAAATGCTGCGCACGAGGTAGACTCCGGCCGCGCCGGCATGGCTGTCGTGCGCCATTACCGTGCGGAGCCGTGAGCGCAGCGCAAGGCAGTCCGCCGTGCCTATGGCGTATTTGAGCTCATGCCGGCAGGTTCCTGGCAGCTCCATTTGCATCACCGTCCAAGCTTAACTGACGCCGGGCGCGGCCGCGCCGCCCCGGCTTTACGAAGATTTAACACTGCCGGCTGGAAATGTACATGAAAAAGCATGTAAACATTTTTTGAATTCGGCTGCCGGGGCGGTCGAAACGCGCCGGATTAAACAGTTTGGTAATAAATTTGCGCTATTATAAATTGATTTCAAGGGCGTTTCAGGTCGGCGTGAGATGCTGAAAGCGGGAGGGACCGTTATGAGGATACTGCTGGCCGAGGACGAGGAGAGCATAGCGCGGGCGCTCAAGCTGATGCTCGAGAAGAACAAATATACGGTCGATCTTGCCTTTAACGGCCCGGACGCGCTGGAGCACATTTCGGCCTCGCCCTATGACGCGCTTGTGCTGGACATTATGATGCCGGGCATGGACGGCATAGAGGTGCTGATGACCGCGCGCGAGCGGGGGATAACCACCCCGGCGCTGTTCCTGACCGCAAAGGGCGAGGTAGAGGACCGCGTAGCGGGGCTTGACGCCGGGGCGGACGACTATCTGCCGAAGCCCTTCGCCGCGAGCGAGTTCCTTGCGAGGGTGCGCGCCCTTGTGCGGCGCAGCGGAGCCTACGTGCCCGCCGTACTCAGCTTCGGCAGCGTGGAGCTTGACTGCAATCAATACACCCTGCGCGCCGCGGGCGGGGAGATTCGCCTGAACAACAAGGAGTATCAGCTCATGGAGCTCTTCATGCGCCACCCGAGGCGCGTGTTTTCCACCATGCACCTGATGGACAAGGTCTGGGAGTTGGACTCCGAGTCCGATATGGACGTGGTATGGACCTACATCGGCTTCCTCCGGCGCAAGCTCAGGCAGATAGGCGCGGACGCCGAGATAAAGACCATACGCGGCGCGGGCTATATACTGGAGCGTGCGCAATGCTGAAGCGGATGTCATGGCGCTTTGCAGGCGCGGCCATGGCGGCGATAACGCTTGTCGTGCTGGTGCTGCTCTGCTTTTTGAATGTATGGAATTACCGCAGCGTCGTGGGCCAGCTGGACCGCACGCTGCAGATTCTCGCCGAGGCGGACGGACGCTGGCCGGGCGCCGCCGTGCTGCAGATGGAGCCGCCCTTCTGGGGCGGCGCGGAGCCGGTTTCGGGCGAGACGCCGTACATGATACGTTTCTTCTCCGCGCACTACGACCAGAACGGCAGCCTTACCGGCGTCTATCACGAATACATCGCCTCCGTCTCCGAGGAGGAGGCCGTCGCCTATGCCGGCCACGCGCTCGATACAGGCCGGGAGCGCGGCTTTTACGAGGGCTACCGCTACCTTGTAAGCGAAAACGCCGGCGCGAAGAGCGTCATATTCCTCAACGCGGAGCGGGAGCTCGGCACGGTCAGCAGCCTTATTGTCTCCACGCTGCTTGTCGCGGCGATTGCCTTAGCGGCGGTGTTCATACTGGTCCTGCTCTTAGCGCGCCGCGCCGTCGCGCCGTATATGCGCAACCTTGAGATGCAAAAGCAGTTCATAACCAACGCCGGGCACGAGCTCAAGACGCCCCTGACCGCGATATCCACAAGCGCGGACGTGCTGGCCATGGAGGACGGCGGCAACGAATGGGTGCGCAATATCAAGACGCAGTCGGGGCGGCTCGCCAAGCTTGTCGGCGACCTTGTCACGCTCTCGCGCCTCGACGAGGAGAACCCCATGCCGGAAAAGGCCCGCTTTTCCCTCAGCGACGCCCTGTGGGAGGCGGCCG
>CALWYQ010000150.1 GCA_944385815.1 uncultured Oscillospiraceae bacterium
GCAGCCCGTTGCCACAGCAACCACAGCCGCACGGTAACAATACGGGCGGGCCAAAAGCCCACCAAGTCATACGGTCAGCGTAAGTGCGCGGAGAACAACGTCGCGGTCAAGGCAGCAAGTGATAGGCTAAGGTCAGTTTCCCTCCGGCCCCAAAGAAAAAGCGCCTTTCTTTCGGGGTCCGGGGGGCTTTCTTTGCGCAAGCAGCAAAGAAAGCCTCCCGGGTTATCGGTTGCCGATTGCAATCGGCAAGTTACCGGGCCGACCACGGCCCCTGATTGCCGGGGCGAAGTCCCGCATTATCTCCGGGCATAGCCCGCCATAATGGCCTCGGCAGTCTTAAGCCCGTCCACGGCGGCGCTGGTTATGCCGCCGGCCCAGCCGGGGCCCTCGCCGCAGGGGTAGAGGTTTTTTACGGCGCACTGGCGGTCCTCGCCGCGCGGGATGCGCACGGGGCTTGAGGAGCGCGTCTCCGGGCCGGTCAGGACGGCGTCGGCCTCGCCGAAGAGGGGGAGCTTTTTCGCGAGCAGGGGGAGGGCGGCGGCGAGCGGGCCGGTTATTACGCCGGGCAGGACCCGGCGCAGGTCGCCCCAGAACACCCCGGGGCTGTAGCTCGGCTTCACGCTGCCCGGGCCGGTGCTCGCGCGATTGGCGAGGAAGTCGCCGGCTAACTGAGCGGGTGCGGAGTAGTTCCCGCCGGCGTAGTCAAAGGCGCGGCGCTCAATCTCCCGCTGCCACTCGGCGCCGCCGAGCGGGCCGGGATGGGGGAAATCCTCCGGCCTCACGCCGCAGAGCAGGGCGCTGTTGCAGTTGGGCATGGCGCGGCCGGAGTAGCTCATTCCGTTCGTGACCACGCCGCCGGGCTCGCTTGCCGCGGCGATGACCTCCCCGCCCGGGCACATGCAGAAGGTGTAGACCCCGCGCCCGTCCGGCAGCCGGACGCTGAGCGAATAGTCCGCCGCGGGCAGGAGCGCGCCGCGCGGCACGCCGTACTGCGCGAGGTCGAGCGCGGCCTGGCCGTGCTCTATGCGCGCGCCGAGGGAGAAGGCCTTGGGCTCCATGGGCACCCCGGCCGCGAGCAGCATACGGAAGGTGTCCCGCGCGCTGTGCCCCGTCGCGAGGACGAGGGCGGAGCAGTCCTGGACGTACACGAGCCCGCCGGAGGTGACGCGCGCGCCCGTGACCGCGCCCGCTTCATCGAGCACGAGCCCCTCGAGCCGGGAATCAAAGCGCAGCTCGCCGCCGAGGGAGATTATCTCCCGCCTTATGCTTTTGACCACGCGCGCGAGCACGTCCGTGCCCACGTGGGGCTTCGCGTCATAGGCGACGCTCTGCGGCGCGCCGTGGGCGGCAAATTCGCGCAGGACGTGGGTTATGCGCCTGTCGTGCGTGCCGGTGTTGAGCTTGCCGTCGGAAAAGGTCCCGGCCCCGCCCTCGCCGAACTGGACGTTGCATTCCGCGTCGAGCGGCCCTCCGGACCGGAAGGCGGCGACCCTTGCCGCGCGCGTATCCACGTCCGAGCCGCGCTCGACGACGATGGGCCGCAGCCCCGCGCGCGCGAGCGTCAGCGCGCAGAACATCCCCGCCGGGCCGAAGCCGGCGATGAGCGGCGGCGCGGAGCGCGGCGTGAGCCGGGGTATCTCATAGCTGTCCGCCGGGACGGGCGGCTCGCCCCGGAGGCGGACATCGACGGTGTATACGTATTTTATGGCGCCCTTGCGCCTCGCGTCGAGGCTGCGGCGCTTTATTTGCAGCTCCTCTATGGCGCCGGGCCTTACGCCCAGCTTTTTCGCCGCGAGGGCGTAAAGGCCGCGCTCGTCCGCGCCGGGCGCGAGCGTGAGGCCGGATACGGTTTTCATAAAAGCCTCCCCGCGAGAAATCCGCTTGACCAGGCCCACTGCAGGTTGAAGCCGCCGCAGTCGCCGTCTATGTCCAGCACCTCGCCGCAGGCGTACAGCCCCGGCACAAGCCGGCTTTGCATCGTGGCGGGGTCGAATTCGGCGGTTTTAATCCCGCCGGCGGTGACCTGGGCCGTGCCGAAGCCCTCCGTGCCGCGCACAGGCAGGGCGAAGCCCCCGGCCGCGGCCGCGAGGCTCTTGAGAGCGCGCGCGTCGAGGCCTGAGGCCGGGGCGTCCTGGCGCAGGCCGGCGTATTTGGCCAGCATCCGCGCAAGCCGGTTCGGCACCGCGCCGATAAAGAGCTCCCCCGCCGTCAGCTGCGGGGCGTTTTCCACCCGGGAGCGCAGGTATCCGAGCACCTCGCCGAAGCCAAGGCCGCGCAGGAGGTCGAGCGAGAGCGTCAGCTCCCCGCCGGACGTGGACGCCGTCCGCGCAAGGTCGAAGGCCGCCGGGCCGGAGACGCCGGTCTCGGTGAACAGGGCCTCGCCGGAGGATTCCGCAAGCGTCTCGCGTGAGCGCATGAGGCGCATGGCGCAGTCGGCCTTTACGCCCTTGAGCGCGCGGGGGAATTCCGGCGCGGTGTTTATCTGCGCGAGGGCGGGGTAGAGGGCCGTGCGCGTGTGGCCGAAGGCGCGCAGAAGCTCATAGCCGTCCTTCCCGCCGCCCAACTTCTCCCCGGCCATGCCGCCGCAGGCGACTATGGCGGCGTCCCCTGTGACATGCGCGCCGCTCTCCGTGCTCAGCGCAAAGCCGCTCCCCTCGCGGCGGAGCGCACGGACGCGGTCGCCGCTCACAAGCCTTACGCCCTCGGCCTCGAGGGCGAAGCGCAGCGTGTCCGTCACGGAGTTGGCGCTGTTGGAGAGGGGGTACACCCGCCCGCCGTACTCCTCGCGGGTCAGGAGCCCTATGCCGCGGAATATGCCGAGCGTGTCCGCCACGGGCAGGGCCTCGAGCGCGCCGCGGGCAAAATCCGGGTCCTCGCCGTGGTAGCGGCTCACCGCCGCGCCGGTGTTGGTTATGTTGCAGCGGCCGTTGCCCGTGGCCGCGAGCTTGCGCCCGACGCGCGACTGCCGCTCAAAGAGCAGCGCCTCGTGCCCCGAGCGCGCCGCCGTGAGCGCGGCCATCATCCCGGACGCGCCCGCGCCTATTATAAGCACGCGCATGGCGAACACCTCCCGAGTAAAAAAGGCCGGCCGCCGGGGCGGCCAGCCCTCTTTTTATTTTACCATCCAGCAGCCGCGCCGTCAACGCGCCGTCAAAACAAGATGATGCCAATTAGGCAGTACGCCGCAAAAGCGTTTACGGCGCAGGCCAGGCCGACAAAGAGACCCCTTAATTTACTCTTCTCCCTGATCGCCGCATACAGCAGCGCAGGATACGCCGCGCTGCATATGATAAACAGCGCTACGCAATCCCCAATACCCATAATCCGCCCCCTATATTGCTCTTACCGTTTTGTTATCTATGCCAAAAATTTCATACGCCCCGGTAAATGATATGCTTAGGCCCAACGGGAAACTGACCCCCGCCGCAAATTCTAAATAATAGTGCGCATATTCCGCGTGAGCATTTAATTCATAGAGGTACGGCCCTGAATTTTGATTTACTAAATCCAGGAATACGCAAATCAATCCCGAGCCAGCCCAAGACAGACTGCCAGGCGCCTGGTCAATCGGAAATCTAACGGCGACGCCGTGATAAGTGTTGTCTGAAGTCAGCCCAGGTTCGCTGCCGTTTTGCGTAAATTCAGAATAATTTACCTGTTCTAATATGCCGCCGTCTCCGATACCGTACCGATTATAATAATTAACCAGCGCATAAGTTGAGTCCATATCGAGGATCATGTTATTTATCAGCCCGTTTTCATAGGTTCCATCCCACGATACCGCGACTATATCTTCAAATGCAGAAACAGGATACATGTCCCAAGACCAGCTGTAGACAATAACAACTTTGGTTCGGGTTCTCGTCGAAAACTCAATCGAGCCGCTAAGCGTGGCAGAGACACTGCGCAATTGCGGATTTTGTTCCAGCCTGCTGCCGTCATACTCCCTGAGTATTTTAATTGCTTCGTCTGAGTATCCGTAGTTCCTTAGGACATCAGTCGGCAAGCTTGCACGGCGCAGGAGCTCCGTCTCTATGGCGTCCGACAAGATGTATTCAAGCTCTTCTTTCGAGACATTTTCCTGAATGTTCGTGCCGTTTGATTCAGCAGCTTCATTTCTGATAGCGACGATTTTGTCATACTCGTTGCAGTACTGTGTTTCCAATGAAGAAAGAGGAATTTCTGGATTTGCTGCGAAGGGCCCGGCATTGTCAGCAAAACAGCCTGCGGCCAGAGTAAAGCTCATAGCTGCAACCATAATGATCGATATTACCTTTTTCAGTATATTGTCCCCTCCGCGCGTTGTCAATGGCTTTTTGTAGCTTCCTTCAATAATACACGTAGCCGGTAACCCCTACTGGCTCTTCGGAATTGTTGCGAATTGCAAAGTAATAGATTCCTGTTTTGCTGATTCTTATGGTTTCGCTGCAGATTCCATCGTTGCCGGAGAAATAGCCGAATTCGTTATTGGCAGAAACAAGGCCAAAATCTACCTCCGCAATCCGAGGCGAGTAAGCGCAGTTGACCGTGACAAGTTCGCCGGTTTCAAGCGACAGCCCGGCGCCTATTCTTACAATAGAATCAGGGCGAACGGTCACGTCGACTCGGGCCGTAGCTTTGGGAGAAGCTGCCGCCGGTACGGTCAAGCTCATAATCAGATACAGCGATAAGAGCAAAGAAAACGCCCTTTTCATTCTTCCACCCATGGGACTGCCTCCATACTATCTAAGTCAACTGTAATTTTCGGCAGATCTTCAAAGTCCGTTGCTATCTCATCTCTCTCACCCCGCCAC
Organism: uncultured Oscillospiraceae bacterium; assembly: GCA_944385815.1. Classification (GTDB taxonomy): domain Bacteria; phylum Bacillota; class Clostridia; order Oscillospirales; family Oscillospiraceae; genus Scatomorpha. The sequence goes on from CALWYQ010000150.1 coordinate 4,794, forward strand.
AGCATATACACGCCTGTTACGGCGGCCAGGATTGCCAGCGCCAGCGCCAGCGCGATCAACAGCCGCCGCCTGCGCGCCCGCGGTTGAACGGACGAGCCTGCGGCGCTTTCATCGCCCGGCTCCACGCCGTTTACCAGCTCATCCAACGACACCCCGTACAGCCGGCTCAGTTCTATAAGCTTCTCCGTGCTGGGAGCCGCCGCACCGGTCTCCCAGCGGGAAATGGCCTGACGCGAAACATTCAGCGCTTCGGCGACCTCGATCTGGCTCAGCCGTTTTTCCTTCCTCAGCTTTATAAGCTTATCCTTCAGCTCCATTGACTGCCTCCATTTTACAGAAATCTGGTTGAAAACAAAACCACTTTGGCTTTACATTTGCGCAATTATCGGTTGCGGCGCTCTTTTGCGGGGCAAAAGGAAATGCGGCACAGGGGGATGTGCCGCATTTTCCGGTTATTTCTGTTTCAGTCCTTGAGCCCCATGGCCTCGCGCTCCTTGAGCGCGTCCTTGCGGCTGAGGTTTACGCGGCCGCGGTCGTCTATCTCGGTGACCTTGACCCAGGTGTAGTCGCCGACCTTGAGCACGTCCTCGACCTTCTCGGTGCGCTTGAACTCGAGGTCCTTGATGTGGATCATGCCGTCCTTGCCCGGGGCGAGCTCGACGAAGGCGCCGATGGGGATGATGCGGACGACCTGGCCGTAGTACAGCTTGCCGACCTCGGGCTCGAACACGATGTTCTCGATGGTCTGGCGCGCGGCGCGGCAGGCCTCGATGTCGGCGCTGGCAATGTAGATATTGCCGGAGTCCTCGATGTCGATCTTGCAGCCGGTGTCGGCGCAGATCTTCTGGATGACCTTGCCGCCGGAGCCGATGACCTCGCGGATCTTGTCCGGGTTGATGGTCATCTTGATCATCTTCGGCGCGGTCTTGGCCAGCTCACGGCGCGGCTCGCTGATGCAGGGGAGCATGATCTCGTCGAGGATCTGGTAGCGGGCCTCGCGGGTGATCTTCAGGGCCTCCTTGATGATCTCGTGCTTGAGGCCGTCGTTCTTGAGGTCCATCTGGATGGCGGTGATGCCGGCCTTGGTGCCGGCCACCTTGAAGTCCATCTCGCCGTGGAA
>CALWYQ010000151.1 GCA_944385815.1 uncultured Oscillospiraceae bacterium
CTCTCCCGCGCGGACATAGGCATAGCGATGGGCGCCATGGGCTCGGACGCCGCCATAGAGGCCGCCGACGTGGTGCTGATGGACGACGACCCGCTGAAAATAGCCCTGGCGATAAAGATATCGCGCAAGTGCCTGCGCATAGTGTATGAGAACATCTTTTTTGCGATCGCAGTAAAGCTCGCCTGCCTGCTGCTTGTCGCCGTCGGGCTTGCCGACATGTGGCTTGCCATCTTCGCGGACGTCGGCGTTATGATACTCGCCGTGCTGAACGCGATAAGGGCGCTCATCGTGCCCAGGCTTTGATATTGACTCGCCCCGGCTGCTGTAGTACAGTAGTCGGGGTGATTTTATGTCCTTTGACCTTGAGTATACTCGCTCGCTCTGCGCCGCGGACGGCCTCAGCTTGCGCTATGCTGAAGAGACCGGCTCCACAAACGCCGACCTGCTCGCAGGGGAGGCGGCGCCGGACGGCGCGGTGCTCATCGCCGGGCGGCAGAGCGCCGGGCGCGGCAGACTGCTGCGCTCCTTCGCCTCGCCGGAGGGCGGGCTTTATATGAGCGTTTTGTTCCGTGCAGTCAGCCCTGATATGGCGCTTGCTCTGACGCCGCGGGCCGCCGTGGCGGTTTGCGGCGCGATTGAGGCGGTTTCCGGCCGAAAAACGGCCATAAAATGGGTGAACGATGTGCTTGTCGGCGGCAAAAAGGTCTGCGGCATACTTGCCGAGGCCCGCGCGGGGGAGAGCCTGGACGTTGTGCTCGGCATTGGGGTGAACGTTTCGGCTGCCCCGGAGGGGGTGCCAGGCGCCGGGGCGGTGTTTTCCGCTGCGCCGGAAAAAGCCCGCGAGCAGCTCGCCGCCGAAATACTAAACCGGCTTTTTACAGGCACGGAGAGCCTTTACGAGGAGTATCTCAGCCGCTGCGTCACCATAGGCAGGCGCGTGAGCGTGCTGCGCGGCGGCGAGCGCTTTGAGGCGCTTGCCGTTGGCCTCGACAGGCGGTTCCGGCTTATCATAGACCGCGGCGGAGGGCGCGAGGCGCTTGACTCCGGCGAGGTCAGCCTCCACGCCTGAGCATATTATGCTGACAGCCCTCATAAGCTCCGGTATGAACTCATGGGAAGAGAGGGCGAAGCATGACCAACACTTCCATTTATCAGGACATTGCCACCCGTACGGGCGGGGACATATACCTCGGGCTTGTCGGGCCCGTGCGCACCGGCAAGAGCACCTTTATCAAGCGCTTCATGGAGACGCTTGTCATCCCGAATATAGAGGATGTCTACGCTCGCGAACGCGCCAAAGACGAGCTGCCGCAATCCGGCTCAGGGCGCACGATTATGACGGCCGAGCCGAAGTTTGTGCCTGAGGACGCGGTCAATGTGACGCTCGAGGGCGGCGTGAGCTTTTCCGTGCGGCTCATAGACTGCGTGGGCTACATGGTAGAGGGCGCGTCGGGGCAGTTCGAGGACGGTGCCGAGCGCATGGTCGCGACGCCGTGGTTTGACGAGGAGGTGCCGGTAAGCCGCGCCGCGGAGGAGGGCACCCGCCGCGTGATAACCGACCACAGCACGATAGGAATAGTTATGACCACCGACGGCAGCGTCTGCGGCATAGAGCGCGAGAGCTATGTGCCGGCGGAGGAGCGCGTTATTTCCGAGCTGCGCGAAATAGGCAAGCCCTTTGTCGTCGTGCTCAACAGCGCAGACCCGTCCGGCGAGGCCGCGCAGGCCCTGCGCGCCGAGATAGAGGAGAAGTATTCGGTGGCCTGCTGCTGCGTAAACTGCCTCGAATTGGGCGCCGCGGACATAGACGAGATACTTAAAATCGCGCTCTATGAGTTCCCAATCGCCGAGCTCGGCATATATCTGCCGGACTGGCTGGACGCGCTCGGCGCCGACTCGCCGCTGCGCTCCGGCATACTCGGCGCCATAGCCGAGGCGGTGCAGGACATGAGCCGCGTGCGCGACGCCTTTGGCATCATGGCGGCGATAGCCGGCAGGGAGGAGGTTGCGGAAGCGGCGGTCCGCGGCGTGGAGATGGGCACGGGCCGCGTGAGCGCGCGCATAGAGCTGCCGCGCGAGCTGTATTACCGCACGATAAGCGAACAGTGCGGCTTTGAGATACGCGGCGACGGGGATCTGATGTCGCTGCTCACGCACATCCGCGACATAAAGGCCGATTACGACCACATCTCCGGCGCGCTCAGGGATGTGCGCGAGAAGGGCTACGGCGTTGTTATGCCCCTGCCCGGCGAGCTCTGCCTTGAGGAGCCGCAGATCGTCCGCCAGGGCGGGCGCTACACCGTGCGCCTGAAGGCCAGCGCCCCGAGCATACACATGATGATGACGAACATTGAGACCGAGGTCACCCCGGCCCTTGGCGGCGAAAAGGCCAGCGAGGAGATTATGGGCTTTCTGCTGCAGGGCTTTGACGGCGATGTCAGCCGCATCTGGGAGAGCAATATATTCGGTAAAAGCCTCTATGACATCGCAGAGGAGGGGCTTGAGGCCAAAATAAAGCGCATGCCCGCCGGAGTGCAGTCAAAGCTGCGCGCCACGATGGAGAGGATAGTGAACGAAGGCAGCGGCGGCCTGATATGCATAATACTTTGAGCATAGCCTGCGCCGCGGCTTATAAAAGAGGCCGCCCGGTCAGACCGGGCGGCCCTTCGGCTATCTGCCTTTTCTCTTTTTTACAGCTTCGGTAAGCAAAAACTCTATCTGGCCGTTTATGCTGCGGAAATCCTCCTCGGCCCAGGCTGCTATCTCGTCCCAAAGCGTGGGCGAGAGGCGCAGGACGATCTGCTTCTTGGCGGTCTCGGCCTTTTTCAGCGCCCGCTCGCGGGACTTTATCTCCGCTTCGAGCGCCTTTATCCGCTCAAGCCGCTCGGCCAGCCTTGCCTCGCGCTCCTCCGGCGCCGGGGCCGGCATCAGTATATGCTGCCGGCGTTTACAACCGGCTGCGCGTCATGTCCGCCGCAGAGCACAACCAGCAGGTTGCTGACCATGGCGGCCTTGCGCTCGGCGTCGAGCAGGACGATATCGTCCTCGTCCAGCCTGTTTATGGCCATCTTGACCATCCCCACGGCGCCGTCTACTATCTTCTGGCGCGCGGCGATTATCGCGGCGGCCTGTTGCCGCTGCAGCATCGCGGCGGCGATCTCCTCGGCGTAGGCGAGGTGGGTTATACGCACCTCCTCAACTATGATGCCGGCGTCGGAGACGCGCTTTTGCAGCTCGGCCTTCATGTTTTCCGCTATCTCCTGGCTTGAGCCGCGGAGCGTTTTCTCGCTCGCGCAATCGCACTCTTCGGCGTCGTCGAATACGTCATAAGGATAGAGACGGGCGATGTTGCGTATGGTGGAGTCCGTCTGGGTCGAGAGGAAGCTCGGGTAGTCCTCAACGTTGAATACGGCTTTGGTCGGGTTTTCAACGTGCCATATGACTACCGCACCTATGATTATCGGGTTGCCGAGCACGTCGTTGACCTTCTGGCGGCCGTTGTCGAGGGTCATGGTCTTGAGGGAAATGCGGTTGCGGGGCGTAGCGATCTGGGTGGTGGAGCTCGGGTTGCCGCCGCTTTCCTTCTCGCGCTTGGCCTTCTCCGCCGCGGCCTTGTCATATGCCGGGCAGACGCTCGAGCAGAAGGGGTTGACAAAATAGTATCCCGGCTGCTTTACCGTGCCGTAATAGTTGCCGAACAGCGTCAGCACCATCGCCTCATTGGGGCGCAGGGTCTTGAGGCCGGCGAGCACGATGAAGGTCGCAATAAAAACCACAAAGCCGAGTATCAGCAGCACGGGGCCGATGAAAAGGCCCTCGGACAGTGGCGTTATCGACAGCACTATGGCGGCGAGGCTCGCGGCCATCGCCGCAAGGTCTGCAACAAGCACGGGTATGCCCCGTTTAGGCATAAGCAGCCGCTCTTCTATATTATTTCTTTCCACTCTAACTCCTCCTTGTGATATTAAAATGATATCATAGTTATATCACATGCGCCGGCGCCTGTCAAGGGGCTTGAAAAAATCAGAGACTGTGGTAAAATAATCGCGCTTAGTGAAACGGGAGTGAGAAAATGAGACGGACAGCCGCGCTTATTATGGCGCTTGCACTGCTCTATCTGCCTGCCTGCGGCATGGACGGCGGGGGCGCAGCGAGGGTCTGGCAGCTGGAGCTGAGCGGCGAGACGGCGGCCTTCGCCGAAATGATGCCGGGAGAGGACGCCGCAGCCTTTGGCTATGAGGCGCGCGGCGCGCAGGGGCTTGAGGCCGCGGCGTATGCCTGTGAGGGAGGCGAATGGCGCAAAACCTCGCTGCTGCTTGAATTTGCCTCGGCTCCGGAGGAGGGGATGATGGTTTTGTCCTTCGACTGTGTCGCCTCAGGCTTCGGGATCACGCTTCTTGACATTGACGGCCGCAGCCAGACCATGAGAACGGCCTCCGCCGCCGCTCCCGGGGAGTGCAGCGCAAGGGCCTATGCGGCTGACGCCGAGGGCGGGGACATTGCGCTATGCGTCGAGTACTACGGCGAGTGCCCAGCGGATATAGGGCACTACTCTCACCCTGAATCCATCCCGGACGGCATAAAAGCGTATGCGCTTGTCATCCGCTTCAAATAAAAAGGGCTCCAGAGGGAGCCCTTTTTATTATTTGCGGGAGCTTATTCGTCCACGCCTATCATAACGCTTGTTGCCTTTATCACGGCGTAGGCCTCCTTGCCGGCGGCGAGGCCGAGCTCTTTTATTGCGTTCATGGAAATGGTGGAGCTGACGATGTTGCCGCCGCCGATGTCAATTTTGACTATGCCGTTAACGGCGCCTTCCTGTATGTCAATTATTGTACCCTTGAACTGGTTCCTTGCAGAGAGTTTCATTATAAAAGCTTCCTTTCAATTGTCATTATCTGTTGTGTCGCTCAGCAGCAGCACGTTTGCCGCCGCCGTGCCGAGGGCATAGCTTTCCGCGGCGCCCTGTGGGCGGAACTGCTTGGGGAGGCGCCACCAGAGGTCCGGTGTGCCCTCCGGCTGCGCGGCGTAGCGGAAGCGTATGATGTCCTCAAAGGGCTCCTCGATGGTGTCTAAGAGCGTGACGGGATACAGGTTCTGCCTGCAGGAGGGGCTGAAATAGTGCGCCCGTATGCCGACGTGCGTCACGCCGCCGCCAACCGGCTTTGCCGCGCGCAGGCGGATGCCCCAGTCAAGGGCCTCGACCTCGTACTCGCCGCACTTCCTTGCCCGGGAAAAGTTTTTGCAGCCTGTCATCGCCGCGCCGATCAGCGTCCCGGGGTCGGCGAAGAGCGCCTTCGTCGGGCGGTGGACGTGTATCCGGCCGGAATCCATGAGAGCAATGCTCGAGCAGAGGTCATAGGCCTCGTCGCGCGAATGGGTAACGGCAAGCGAAACGCCGCCGTAGCGCCTGAGTATGGCCTTCATCTCAACTAAGAGCTTTTCACGCAGATGGCTGTCGAGCGCGGAGAAGGGCTCGTCGAGCATGAGCAGGCGCGGGCGGTTCACAAGTATCCTCGCGAGCGCGACGCGCTGCTGCTGGCCGCCGGAGAGCTGCGAGGGGTAATGGCCCTCAAGCCCGCCGAGCTGCATGAGCTCGATGTATTCCGACATCAGCTGCTCGCGCTTCGCCCTGTCCTTCTCGTGCCTCAGGCCGCAGAGTATGTTCTGCCTTACGGTCATGTTCGGGAAAAGGGCATAGTTCTGGAAAAGATAGCCGACGCGGCGGCGCTGAGGCCTGAGGTTTATGCCCCGCGCGCTGTCAAAAAGCGTTACGCCGTCCAGCTCGATACGGCCCTCGTCGGGCTTTTCAACCCCGGCTATGCAGCGCAGCGTCATGCTCTTGCCGCAGCCGCTCGGGCCGAGTATGCCCATGACGCCGTCCTCCGCGGTGAAGCTGACGTCGAGCCTGAAATCCCCGAGGCTTTTGCGTATATCCACAACAAGGCTCATCTCTGCGCGCCCCCTCTCTGCTTTTTCTCAAGCAGGTTTACCGTCAGCAGCACGACGGCGGAGATCGCCAAGTTTATAAGCACCCAGATCATGGCGCTGCGGTCGTCGCCCGTGCGCCAGTACTGATAGACGGAGGTGGAAATCGTCGCCGTGCGGCCGGGCGTGTAGCCAATGAGCATGCTCGTTGCGCCATATTCGCCGAGCGCCCTCGCAAAGGCGAGCACCGTGCCGGCCAAAATCCCCTGACGGCAGTACGGCATGCGTATGCGCCAGAAAATGTAGCTGTTGCTCAGGCCGAGCGTTTGGCCCGAGTAGGCAAGGGTGTCGTCAAAGCTCTCAAACGCGCCCCGCGCCGTGCGGTACATGAGCGGGAAGGCCACGACAGAGGCGGTTATAACGCCGCCGTACCAGGTCATGACAAAGCGTATGCCGACGCTGTCCAGCCACATGCCTATGGGCCGCTGCACGCCGAAAACAAGCAGGAGGAAATATCCCACCACCGTCGGCGGCAGCACCAGCGGCAGAGTCAGCACGACGTCCAAGACGCCCTTTATAAGCCGCGGGAGCCGCGCCACATAATAGGCGGCGAAAATGCCGGCGAAAAAGACTATTACGCTGCTTATGGCCGCGATGCGCAGCGAGTTTATAAGCGGGTACCAATCCATGCGCCGTCACCTCGATTTACTTGGCCGGGGGCCTGAGAGCCCCCGGCCATATTTCCTTATCATCACTGCACGGGCGCGAAGCCCACGCTCTTGAACACTTCCATGGCTTCGTCGGTGCCGAGGTAGTCGAGGAAGGCCTGGGCCTCAGCCTGATGCCCGCTTGTCTTGAGCACGGCGGCGGGGTAAATCACCTGCCCGCACATCTCGGCGGTGGCGTAGTCCACGATCTCGAGCCCCTCGGAAAAGGCGTCGGTGCAGTATATCACGCCGCAGTCCACGCTGCCTTCCTTGATCTGCGTCGCGACCTCCTTGACGTTGGAGCCGTAGGTTATCTCGCCGGCGTTGGCGAGGGCCGTCTCATCGAGGCCGTAGTAGGCGAGTATCTTCTGCGTATACTGGCCGACGGGGACGTCGCTGTTGCCCATGCACATGAATGCTCCGCCCTCCGCGAGCAGCTCCGCCAGCTGGTCAAAGCTCTCTATGCCCTTGGGGTTGCTCTCCGGCACGCAGAGGGTGACCTGGTTCTCAAGCAGGTCTATACGGCTCTCCTCAAGCACAAAGTCAAGCCCCTCGGTGTTTACGCTCGCGTCAGCCCTTATGTCGAGCTGGTCCATCTGCTTCTGCCCGGCGCTGATGAAGATATCGCAGTCCGCGGCGTTCTGGATTTGCGTCTTTAGCGAGCCGGAGGAGTCAAAGTTAAATACCAGAGTCACGTTCGGCGCGACATCCGCGTACAGCCCCTGGATCTCGGTCAGCGTCTCCTCCATGCTGGCGGCGGCAAAGACTATAAGCTCAACGGGCTCCGCTTCGGGCGTTTCACTCTCCGGCGGGGCCGTTGTTTCCGCCGGGGGCTCGGTGGTTTCTGGCTCTCCGCCGCAGGCGGCCAGCGCAAACAGCATGGCCAGGGCCAGAAGCAGAGAGAACAGCTTCCTTGCGTTTTTCATTTTGATTACCTGCCTTCCTTGCTTTTCGCAACGAAATATATACAACGCGCGGCTTTACGCGCAATTGCCGGCAACAATATGAAAATATGTTTTTGCGGACGCCTTACTTCCTCGCGCAGTCCTGCACCTCGTTCCTGAGCATGTCGAGGGCGTGGGGCAGGTCCCTGAGAAAGACATCCATGCTCTCCCTGACGGCCTTGGGGCTGCCGGGGAGGTTGATAATAAGCGTCTTGCCGCGTATTACGGCGACGCCGCGCGAGAACATGGCCCTGCGGGTGTATTTCATGCTCTCGGCCCTGATGGCCTCGGCTATGCCGGGCGCCTGGCGGTCGGCGACGGCGAGCGTGGCCTCGGGCGTCTGGTCGCGGGGAGTGAAGCCCGTGCCGCCGGTGGTGAGTATGAGGTCGAGCTGCCTCTGGTCGCACAGTCGCGTCAGCTGGAGCTTGAGGCCGAGCATACCGTCCGGTATGAGCAGCCTTTCAACGACCTCGTAGCCCTCGGCCTCGAGCGCTTCGGCTATGGCCGGGCCGGATTTGTCCTCGCGCTCGCCGGCCGCGCCCTTGTCGGAGAGGGTTATTACCGCCGCCTGATAGGGCCGCCTGCCGGCGCGCTCTTCTATCACCATCTCGTCACCGACGCTTATAACGCCCGGCTCGAGCACGCGGGCAAAAACGCCCTCGCGCGGCATGATGCAGTCGCCCATGACCTTGTATATTTCGCAGTGACTGTGGCACTCCTTGCCGATCTGCGTCATCTCAAGCAGCACGTCGCCGCAGCGCAAAAGCGTGCCGACCGGCAGATTGCGGAAATCGAAGCCGCTGACGACAAGGTTTTCGCCGAAATCCCCGTAAACGACGTCGGCGCCCTTCGCGCGGAAGGCCTCTATCTTGTCGGCGGAGAGAAGGCTCACCTGGCGGTGCCAGTTCCCGGCGTGGGCGTCTCCGTCAATGCCCCAGTTGGGCTTGAATTCGGCGGAGCCGACGTCGCGCTTCTGCACGCCCTTTTTGGCGCTTGTGCAAACAGCGAGTACCTTACCCATGAATATTACCCCCCAATTTGTGACATCAGATGTGCCTCAGTTATTTCCTGCGGCTCGTCGAAGCAGTGCTGCCTCGGCTTGTTGAATACGCACAGCGCGATCGCGCGCTCAAGCTCGGCGTCGTCCGCGCCGGAGCGCAGCAGCGCGCGCAGGTCTGCGCCGGCCTCAAAGCAGAGGCAGGGCTTGAGATAGCCGCGGCTCGTAAGCCTTACGCGGTTGCAGCTCGCGCAGAAGCGGTGGCTCACGGCGTCGATAAAGCCGATAGGCGCCGCAAGTGAGCCGCTCACGTAATAATGAGCGGGTCCCGAGCCGATGCAGAGCCCCGCCGGGCTCAGGTCCGGCCATACGCCGCGCAGGATGCCGAGCGCCGCGTCCGGGTCAAGCCCTCTCTCGAAGCGTCCGACGCCCATGGGCATGAGCTCGATAAAGCGCACGGGCACGCCCTCCTCCGCAAAACGGGCGAGGGGCACAAGCGAGGCGGCCGTGTCCGCAAGCAGCACCGCGTTGAGCTTTGCCGGCACTCCAAGCTCGCGCATGAGAGCAAGGGACTCCCTGACGGAGTCCACAACGCCGTCCGAGCCGGATATCTCCCGGGCGAGCTCGGGATCGGTCGAGTCAAGGCTGATGTTTACGCTGTCGAGCCCGGCCTCGGCGAGAGCCTCGCCATAGCGCGCGAGCAGGGTGCCGTTCGTGGTCATCGAGACCTTCCTTATCCCGGGCACGGCCTTCAGGGCGCGCACGAAGTCCACGGCGCCGGCCCTGACAAGCGGCTCGCCGCCCGTGACGCGCACATGCTCGACCCCGAGCGAGGCGAAGATCCTCGCAAGGCGAAGGAACTCCTCGTACCTGAGGATATCGTCGTGCGGAACGCTTTCACAGCCGTCCGGCATGCAGTATTTGCAGCGCAGATTGCAGCGGTCCGTTATGGAAATGCGCAGATAATTTATGTTTCGTCCGTATTTATCAAGCATCGTCACTCACCGAAGTAAAAGTCTCCGCTTTTTCCGCCGTGCTTTTCAACAAGGTGAATATCCCCGATCACCATGCGCTTGTCCACGGCCTTGCACATGTCGTAAACAGTCAGCAGCGCGACCGACACGCCCGTCAGGGCCTCCATCTCAACGCCCGTCTTGCCGTCGCACTTTACCGTGCACTCGGCACGGACCT
>CALWYQ010000152.1 GCA_944385815.1 uncultured Oscillospiraceae bacterium
CCGGCCGCCAACGCGAGCGGCAGCTTCCGCAGCGACACCGGCACCTCCCTGAACATAATCGCCGACTGGAGCCTCAGCGGCAGCACGCTCACGATAAACGTCGATACCGAGAGCCACACCCTCTACAGCAGCGGCGCGCCCGGCGCGGCCAGCGTCAGCGTGAACGGCCGCACCGTGTATTTCGACACCGAGGACATAGAGTTCGAGGGCTGGGGCCCCGTCCGCAACGAGCTGGGCTCGGTCACCGTCGAGGGCGTCACCGCCCCGGCAGAGGTAGAGGTCACCTGGTATTTCCGCGGCAGCTACGGCGGCACGGAGCTTGAGACCATCACCGCCTCCGGCACTGTGGGCTGAGCATGGCTGAGCGCTTTGACCTCCTGCTCTGGGACGTAGACGGCACGCTCTTAGACTTTCTCGCGGCCGAAAGGGCCGCCGTGCGCTCGCTTTTCGCCGAGTTCGGCCTCGGCGAGTGCAGCGGCGCGATGATCGAGCGCTACTCGGCCATAAACCGGCTCTACTGGGAGCGGCTCGAGCGCGGCGAGCTGCCCAAGGGCGAGATACTTGTCCGGCGCTTTAAGGACTTTTTTGAGGAATATGGCCTTGACGCCTCGCTTGCCGGGGCCTTCAACGAGGCCTACCAGCTCCGCCTTGGGGACACCATCGTCTATCTTGACGGCAGCCTCGAGCTTGTCTCCTCCCTGCGCGGGCGCGTGAGGCAGTTCGCCGTATCCAACGGCACCGTCGCCGCGCAGACCAGGAAGCTTTGCGCCTCCGGCTTTGACAGGCTGCTTGACGGCGTCTTTCTCTCCGAGGACATAGGCTTTGAAAAGCCGGACCCGCGCTTTTTTGCGCCCGTCCTTGCCGCCGCGCCGGACGTGCCGCCGGAGCGCATCCTCATAGTCGGCGACTCGCTCACGAGCGACATGGCCGGCGGCATAAACGCCGGGATAAAAACCTGCTGGTATAACCCCTCCGGCGCGCCCGCCCCCGCCGCGCCCATAGACTACACCATCCGCCGCCTCGGCGAGGTCGAGGCGATAATATGAGTATAACCCCCGGCTTTCCGGGGGTTATACTTATTTTTGCTTATTTTACGCGCTCGCCGCGCTGGAACACGGCCTTCAGGTTCAGCTCGCTGTCGAGCACGGCTATGTTTGCGGCGGCCCCGGCGCTGAGCGAGCCGCGCTCGGGGTAGATGCCGAGCGCTATGGCCGGGTTCACCGCGGCGGCGCGGACGGCGTCCGCGAGGGGGATGCCGAAGCTCACGGCGGTTTTCATGCAGCTCATAAGGTCGGTGACCGAGCCGGCTATAGTCCCGTCGGCGAGGGTGGCAAGCTTGCCGCTGACTCGCACGGCCTGCCCGCCGAGGGTGTAGTCGCCGTCGGACATGCCCGCGGCGCGCATCGTGTCGGATATCAGCACCACGCGGCCGGCCCCGAAGAGGCGGAACACCGCGCGCACGACGCTCGGGTGTATGTGTACGCCGTCGCATATGAGCTCCACGCGCACCTCCGGCGAATCAAAGGCCGCGCCGACCACGCCCGGGGCGCGGTGGCTGAAGGGCGGCATGGCGTTAAAGAGGTGCGTTGCCTCCCTCGCGCCGCGGCGGAAGGCCTCCATGGCGGTGTCGTAGTCCGCCGTGGTGTGCGCCACGGACACGGTCACCTCGCCAGAGACCTCGGAGATGAACTCCATCGCGCCCGGCTCCTCCGGGGCGACGGAGACAAGCTTTACAAGCCCGCGCCCGGCCGCCATTAGCCGGCGCAGCATGGCCGCGTCCGGGGCGTGGAGCCACTCGCCGTTCTGCGCGCCCTTTTTGGCCATGGAGAGGAAGGGGCCCTCGAGGTTTATGCCCACAAGCTCCGCGCCCGGCGCGCCGGAATCGCGGTGGGCCGCCGCCGTCTCGCAGACGCGGAGCAGCTGCTCCTCCGGCAGGGTCATCCCCGCGGGGCAGATCTGCGTCACGCCGCGGCTGAGCTCGTACTCGGCCATTACGGCGAGGCCGCGCGCGTCGGCGTCGGAAAAGTCCTCGCCGCGGCAGCCGTGGAAGTGCAGGTCGGTGAGACCGGGAATCACATAGCAGCCGGAGGCGTCAAAGACCTCCCCGCCGGCAGCGTCCGCTATGACGCCGCCGTCAACAAAAAGCTCGCGCTCCGTAAAGCCGAGCACGGCGTCAAAAACCTGTCCGCCCTTGATTATCATATTAAGCACCAGCCTTTCGAGCCAATCATACTCGCCACGCCCGGCCGCGTCAAGCGGAATATGATAAAAAGCCCGGGAATCCTCGGATTCCCGGGCCCGACCCCCGCCTTCAGCCCCAGAGGGCGGTCAGCATGGGGATTATCTGCTTCTTGCGGCTCATAACGCCCTTGAGGAAGATGTGGCTGTCCCTGGGCTCCTTGTTGAAGGCCTGGCGTATCACATCGTCGCTGCCTACATAGAAGATGTGCGAGCCCTCCTGGAGGACGTCGGTTATCATCAGCAGCACCATGTCGAAATCCTGCTTCTCCTTCAGGCGGCGCATAAGCTTCAGGAACTCGTCCCTGCGCGAGAGCAGGTGGTCGGCGTCCACGCAGGTTATCTGGCTCACGCCTATGTTCTGCTCGGCGATATGGAACTGCTTGTAGTCGGCGGTAAATAGCTCCTCTGCGCTCTTGGCGTCGGTGGCCCCGGCGGCGTAGAGCTCGCGGCCTATTTCATCAAGGCCGACGCCGGCTATGCGCGCAAGGCGCTCGGCCATGGCGATATCCCGCTTCGTGCAGGTGGGGCTCTTGAACATGACGGTGTCCGAGAGTATGGCCCCGGCCATGAGCCCGGCTATCTTGGGCGGCGGGACTATGCCGCGCTCCTGGTACATCGCCGTGAGTATCGTGTTCGTGCTGCCCACGGGCTCGTTGCGCACGCGGATGGGCTGGGTGGTCTGGATGTCGGCGAGGCGGTGGTGGTCGATTATCTCGAGTATCTCCACCTGGTCGAGCGCGGGGACGCTCTGCGCAGCCTCGTTATGGTCCACAAGCACCACCTGCTTGCGCCTCGGCCGCAGCAGGTGGAAGCGCGAGATCGTGCCCACAACGCGGTCGGAGGAGTCCAGCACCGGGTAGGAGCGGAAGCGGCTCTTGAGCATTATCTCCTTCACGTCGTCGATGTAGTCCGCGAGGTGGAAGGCCACAATGTCCGTGCTCTTGATTATGCGCTCGACGGGCAGGGCCTGGTAGATTATGCGCGAGACGCGGCGCGCGGAGAGCGGCGTGGAAATCACGGCGAGCTCGCCCGGCGCCTCGGCCCATTCGGGCCTGAGCGTGGCGCGGCAGATTATAAGCGTACGCACGCCGCTCTCTATCGCCTCGTCTATTATCTCCGGCTGGTCGCCGCATATGAGTATGGTGTCCGGGCTCGTAAGGGCCGTGTCCTTGTAGTTCTGCGGCAGGGCGATATAGAGCTCGCCGGAGACGGAGCTGGCCGTGCAGTTGAGCTCGTTTACAAGCGTGCCCTCCAGCACGCTCAGCAGGTTGAAAAGCGGCACGTCGTCTATGCGGTTCCGGGTTATGGTCTCCATGTCGTAGCTCGCGATGTCCCCGGCGGAGAGCATACCGAAGAGCCGCCCGTCCTCGTTCACTATGGGCGCGACGCTGAAGCTGCCCTCGCTCATGGTGCGCCAGGCGAGGTCGAGCGGCACGGAGCGGTCGAGCGCGGGGGTGCGGTCGTAGTCGAGGTCGAGCACCTGCGTGCGCATGTTCTTGACAAGCGGCGGCGCGTCCGTGCCGAAGCGCGCGAGCAGCCGCGCCGTCTCGTCGTTTACCGAGCCGAGGCGCACGGCCTTGTAGGAGCGCTCGCCGAGGGCGTTTTGCAGGTTAGCGTAGGCTATTGCCGCGACTATGGAGTCCGTATCCGGGTTCCTGTGCCCGGTGACATATATATCGCCCATGATATTACCTCACAATAAATGCTAAAGCCGCGCCGTGACCCGGCGCGGCGAATGCATTATAACAGCAAAAGTCCTGCTTGTACAGGGTTTTGACGCATTTTTCTTGTGAACAGCCTGTTAAAGTTGCATCAATCGCCGTTTTTCGGCCTGTTCCGTCCCATGCGCGCAAAAAACCTGAAGCTCAGCGGCCAGACCCCGGCGGCAAAGAGCACCACGGCGAAGTACCTGAGCGCGTCCGCCGCGCCGCCCTCGCCCATGAGCGCGTAAAGCGGGACCTTCAGGCCGGCGCGGACGGCCATGACCAGCGCAAGGCCGAGCACGCACTTGAGCGCCTGCCCCGCGAGCGGGGCCTTCACGTCAAAGCGTATATACCTGCGGTCAAGAGCGTAGCCCGCTAACATGCCCATGCCCGCGCCGAAGAGCTTCCAGCCGTTTTCCCGCGCGGAGGCGAGGTTCGCCGCGTCCGTCCCCTCCGGGAAGGGCCAGAGCTCGACATAGGCTATATACGCCGCCGTGAGCGCGAGCAGGACGCCGAGCACGGCGTACATGCGCCGCGGGCGCTCCTCTATGCCGGAAAAGAGCGGCCTGAGCGCGAGGGTGAGCGCGGCCCCGGCTATAAGCGAGACGCCGACGTCGAGCGGCGTGTGCACGCCGAGGTACATGCGCGAGAAGGCTATAAGCAGTATAATAAGGCCGAAGACCCCGCGCCAGAGCCACTTTTTGCTCCAGAGCGCAAGGCAGCCGAAGCTTGCAAAGGCGTTTTGCGTGTGCCCACTGGGGAAGGAATAGCCCGTCGCGGCCCCGCGCGCGCTCTCGACTATGGTGAAGTCCGGGTCGAGCACCCATGGGCGGGGGATGCGGAAGCTTATCTTGAGGAACTGGTTTAGCACCGTCCCGGCGAAGCCCACGCTGAGTATGTAGTACCCGAGGCCCTTGCTGACGCACCAGAAGGTGATTATGGCTATGGCCATGTACAGCGTTTCGCCGCCGAGCTCGGTTATAAGGCCCATCACGGCGTCTAAAAACGGGCAGCGTATGCCCTCCAGGGCGTAAAGCAGGCTCATATTACACCTATCCCTTCCAAAAGCAGTTTTATGCCTATGCCGCAGAGCACGACGCCGCCGAGGACGCCCGCGGCCTTTGTTGATATGCCGGGCACGCGGCTGCCCAGCAGCCCGCCGGCGAAGCATATCGCAAAGGTCACCGCCGCGATAAGCAGGCAGGCCGGGACGAGGGAAACGTCCGGCATGAAGGCGAAGGAGACGCCGACGGCCAGCGCGTCGAGGCTTGTGGCTATGGCCATGACGGCGAGGCGGCTGTGCCTGAGCGTGGCCTCGGGCCTGCCGTCATCGTCCCTGAGCGACTCTATTACCATCTTCACGCCGATGAAGGCGAGGAGGAAGAAGCTCACGTACGGTCCCCAGGCGCTTATTATATGGCTGACCGTGCTGCCTAAAAGCCAGCCGAGCAGCGGCATAAGGCCCTGGAAAAAGCCGAAGTACGCCGCGGTTATGGCGGCGTGCCTGCATTTATAATGAGGTATGGTCAGCCCGTTCGTGACCGAAACGGCGAAAGCGTCCATTGACAGGCCGACGCCGATGAGTAAAATATTAAGCATAGAGAATTCTCCGGGGTGAGTTTATGGATTACGAAAAGTATATGCGCGCCGCCCTTGAATTAGCGCGCGAGGCCGCCGCGGCCGGCGAGGTGCCCGTGGGCTGCGTTGTGTTCACGCGCGGGGGCGAGATCGTCGGCCGGGGCCGGAACCGCCGCGAGGAGGGCCCGGACGCCACCGCCCACGCCGAGGTTGAGGCCATAAGGGACGCCTGCGCCGCGCTGGGCTCCTGGAACCTCAGCGGCTGCGGCATAGCCGTAACGCTCGAGCCCTGCCCCATGTGCGCCGGCGCCATAATAAGCTCCCGCCTCAGCACCGTCGTATACGGCGCGAAGGAGCCGAACACCGGCTCGGTCGGCAGCGTTATAAACCTCTTTGAGGAGGCCTACGGCCATAAGCCCGCCGTCTACGGCGGCGTCCTCGCCGGGGAGTGCCGCGCCGAGTTGGCGGCCTTCTTCCGCGGGCTGAGGAAAAGCTGAGCGCCCTTACATATTAAAAATAACCCGGCCGCGAGGCCGGGATTATTTTATTCCTTGACGCTGCCGTCGGGGTTGAAGAGCGGCAGCTTGCCGAGCGTTATGATGTCCGTGCGGTCGTAGGCGTCGCCCTCGGCGAGGACGGCCATCTTGCCGGCTATGATGCCGCCGGCGCGGGTAACAAGCTCCTCCATGGCGTGCAGGCTCTCGCCCGTGGAGATGACGTCGTCGAGGATCAGCATGCGCTTGCCGCGTATGAGCTCGGCGTCGGCCTTGTCTATGACCAGCTTCTGTATGTGCATCGTCGTTATCGAGCGTACCTCGACCTCAAAAACGCCGCTCATATAGGCCTTCGCGCCCTTGCGCGCGAGGAAGTACTTCTCCGCGCCGGACTGGCGGGCCATCTCATAGAGCAGGGGTATGGCCTTGGCCTCGGGGGCTATAAGGTAATCGTACTCGGGCGCGCGCTTGAGCAGCTCGGCCGCGCAGTGTACCGTGAGCTCGACATCCCCGAACATCACGAAAGCGCCGATGTACAGCTCGTCCGTAACCCGGCAGAGCGGCAGCTCGCGGGTAAGGCCGGCGATGTCCATCTCATAAGTCATTTTTGGATTCCTCCCAATATTAACCGTTAACGGCCTCGGCCGCTCTTTCAATTATACATTATCTGCGGGCAAAATCAAGCAAAACTTGCTCGCCTTGAGGTCAAACCAATACCGTCGCGGCGGATATATGGCAAATTATGGCCAAGCACCGCGCACCTGTCTAATGATTAACCAGTCAAAGCCTTAACGATGTAGCATGTTGCACAAATTTATGGCTCAAAACGCCTCTCCTAACAGCCCGCTTTGGTAAGAAATGAATAAACCGTGAAGGAATGAATATGAAGGCCTTGTAATTTTTCCTTTTTAGTGTTAAAGTAATAGTGCGGGGCGAGCCGGATGCTCGCCCGTGGATAGGGAGTGCCGGCGCGGATAACTGAATCTACGCCGGTAAATATACTTTATGGGAGGGAAAAACATGGAACAAGAACGCGGATCATGGGGAACTAATTTTGGCTTCCTGATGGCTGCCGTCGGCTCCGCAGTCGGTCTCGGCAACATCTGGGGCTTCCCGTACAAGATGGGCAACAACGGCGGCTTCGCCTTCCTCATCGTTTACCTGCTTCTGGTCGTATTCGTCGGCGCCGTCGTCATGCTCGGTGAGCTCGCGATTGGCCGCAAGACCGGCCTCGGCGCCGTCGGCGCCTACGGCCAGTTCAGCAAAAAGCACAGGTGGGTCGGCGGCATAGGCGTCGCAGCCGCCTTCTTCCTTCTGACCTTCTACAACGTCCTCGGCGGCCTCGTCATGCGCTACATGATGGGCTTCCTGCTCCAGCTCATGGGCGTTGACGGCTTCAATGGTCAGGAGATGAGCTTCTGGAACTACATACTGCACGACTACGGCTCGATGGTGTTCTTCCACATCGTCTTTGTCGTGTCCAACATCATCATCGTCATGGGCGGCATAGAGGCCGGCATAGAGAAGTTCACCACGGTCGCGATGCCGGCGCTCTTCTTCATGCTGCTCTTCGTAATCATCTACGTTGCCACCCAGCCCGGCGCTATCGAGGGCTACAAGTTCATGCTCACCCCGAACCTCGAGCCTCTGAGCAGCGTGGAGGGCTTCTTCAGCGTTGTTAAAACAGCGGCAGGCCAGATGTTCTTCTCGCTATCGTTGGGCATGGGCGCAATGATAACATACGGCTCGTACCTCAACAAGGGCGAGGATTTGCAGAAGAACTCCTGGATAATCCCCGCCTGCGATACCCTCGTCGCCGTCATGGCTGCCTGCGCCGTGCTCCCCGGCTGCGCCGCCTTCGGCCTCGACTACGCGAGCGGCCCGAGCCTGCTCTTCAACACCATGCAGAACGTGTTCCTGAGCATGGGCACCTTCGGCAACCTCTTCGGCTTCCTCTTCTACTTCCTCGTCTTTATCGCGGCGGTCACCTCGTCCATCTCCCTCTTTGAGGTCATTGTCACCTGGAAGCTTGACCAGGCCCGCGAGAGGGGCAAGAAGGGCAACCGCACCGTTATCATCTGCGTTGCCGCCGCCGTCTCCTTTGCCATCGGCCTGCCCGTCGCGCTCGACGCTATCGGCGGCTGGTTCACTCAGAAGCCCGGCATCGTCCCCGCTCCGTACCAGCTTCTCGGCATGGAGTTCGGCGCCGAGGGCGTCCCGATGTTCATCGACGCCTGGCTCGACTTCTTCGACGTGCTCTCTGAGGGCATACTGATGCCGCTCGGCGCGCTTATCATGACAGTCCTGATTGGCTGGGTGTATAAGACGAACTTCGTCCGCGAGGAGTGCGAGATCTCCGGCCACAAGTACCGTCTGCCCAAGGTCTATGAGGCCTGCTTCAAGTTCATCACCCCGATAGGCGTCACCATCGTCCTCATCGGCCAGATCATGGACTTCTTCCTGTAAGCAGCGGAAACACACAAAAATAACCCCCCGTCCGGGGGGTTATTTTTATTGCCCGAGCAGCCTTTTGAGCCGGCTTATAACGCCCGGGGCCCGCTTTTCCGCGGCGGCGGGCCCGGCGGCGGCTTCGGCGGCAAGGGCGCGCTCGCTCTGCACAAGCTGCGCGTCCACGCGCCCGGCCCCGCCGGCGGCGGGGACATAGCTGCCGTCGGGCCGGAGCTCGCGCGCCTTTACGTTGTCGGCGAGGCAGAGGTCCATTATCTCGCGCAGCCTTGCGCGGACGGCGGCGTCGTATATGGGGCAGGCGGTCTCAACGCGGCGCTGGGTGTTGCGCGTCATAAAGTCCGCGCTGGAGATGTACATCCGCTCGCCCTCGCCCTCGCCGAAGCAGTAGATGCGCGAGTGCTCGAGATAGCGGCCGACTATGCTCACCACGCGGATATTTTCCGTCTCGCCGGGTATGCCTGGCAGCAGGCAGCATATGCCGCGCACCACCATGTCTATGCGCACGCCGGCGCGGGAGGCCTCGCGGAGCTTTTCGATTATGTCCGTGTCCGTGAGGGAGTTTATTTTGAACCTCATCCGGCCGAGCGGGCCGCGGGCTATCTCGGCGTCCATGAGCCTGAGCAGCGTCTGCTTGAGCGAGTGCGGGGCCACAAGCAGGTGCTCATACTCCCCGTTCAGCTCGCCGATGGACATGTTCTTGAAGAACTCCACGGCGTCCCGGCCTATGCGCTCGTCGGCGGTCATAAGCGAGACGTCGGTGTACTGCGCGGCGGTCTTTTCGTTGTAGTTCCCGGTGCCGACCTGGGTGATGTATTTTATCTGCCCGCGCTCGCGCCGGGTAATAAGGCAGATCTTTGAGTGTATCTTGAAGTTCTCAAAGCCGTAGAGCACGGTGCAGCCCGCGTCCTCGAGCCGCTCGGACCAGTCTATGTTGTTCTGCTCGTCAAACCTCGCCCGGAGCTCTATGAACACGGTCACGTCCTTGCCGTTTTCGGCGGCGGCGCAGAGGTAGTCCACAAGCTTCGCCTTGCTCGCGAGGCGGTAGATGGTTATCTTTATCGAGATGACATCCGGGTCCGAGCCGGCCTCCTTCAAAAGGCTGAGGAAGGGCTCCATGCTCTCAAAGGGGAAGCTCAAAAGCCTGTCTGCGCGGGATATCTGCCTTATCATGCTCTCGCCGCTGCGTATCCCGGCGGCGCGGCAGGGCCTGAACGCCGGATAGGTCAGCTCCCTGCGCAGCCCCTCCGGCAGCTTGCCGGCGAGGGAGAAGGCGTAGTCGAGGCGCAGCGGGGCGCCGGTGAAGTATATCTGCTCGTCCGTGACGGGCAGGCGCTTTTTGAGGTAGTCGAGGAAATCTGCGCCTATGCGCTCGCTGAGCTCGAGCCGCACCGGGGCAAGGCGCGTCCGCTGGCGGAGCATCTTGCGCATCTTTTTGCGGAAATCCTCGTTCCCGTCGAGGTCGAAGGCCTCGTCCTCCGGGTTTATGTCGGCGTTTCGCGTCACGCGGAAAACGCACTTGCCGCGCACCTCATAGTTGGAGAACACCTCCTCGCACATGCGGTACAGTATCTCCTCCGTGTGTATGTACCTGAGCCCCTCCTCCGCCGGGAGATACAGCACGCTCGGCAGCGCCTCCGGGAGGGGTATGACGCCGAGCACGTCGCGCGAGCGGTATTTGACCCAGGCGCCGACGTGCAGGACGTTGTTGCGCAGGTGCGGGAAGGGATGGTGCGTGTCCACTATCTGGGGCGAGAGTATCGGCTCCATCTCGGCGCGGAAATAGCGCTGGCAGAATTTGCGCTCCTTATCCGAGAGCTCGCGCCAGCTGAGGCGGCAGATATTGTAGCGCCTGAGCAGGCGCTCGAGCCCGGCGCACACGGCCTCCCGCGCGCGGTAGAGCGGGCGTACGGCGGAATATATGGCGCGGAGCTGCTCGGCCGGCGTCATTCCCGAGCGTGAATCGCGCCGCTCAGGCTCCACGCCCATGAGGTCGAAGAGGCTGCCGACGCGAATCATAAAGAACTCGTCCAAGTTGCTTGTGAATATGCTCGCGAACTTGAGCCGCTCCAAAATCGGGACGCTCTCGTCCGCCGCCTCGGCCAGGACGCGCTCGTTAAAGGCGAGCCAGCTGAGCTCGCGGTTTTGCGTGTATTTGCTCATACCCTTATTCCCCTGTTCTCGAGCACGCTGATAAGATAGCCCTCGCGCACCCCATAGGGGCTTGTCACCACGGTGCGCGAGCCGTAGAGCTCGGCCGCGGCGGAGAGCAGAGTTATGCCCGGAAGGATGGTGTGTATGCGTTCGGGGGCAATCTTGAGTATGCGCCGGGTCAGCTTTTTGGGGTTATCCTGCGCCTGGCGCAGCACGCGGGCAAAAAACTGCGTCTCGTAGCCGCCCTCCGGCGGCTCGCCCGCCATGCCCCGGTAGAGCGCGAGGGCGCCGCGCGCCGTGCCGCCCACGCCGCACATCGGCTGGGCGGAAAAGCCCATGGCGTCCGGGAAGGCGGCGCCGAGGGCGCGGCGGGCCTCGTTTTTCATGGCCGCGAGCTCGCCCGCCGTGGGGATGATACCCGAGACGCACCTGTTGAAAAGGCTCAGCGAGCCGAGCTGGACGCTGCGCGCCGCGGCGGCGCGCCCGGCTTTGAAGAACACAAGCTCCGTGCTGCCGCCGCCGACGTCTATGAGCAGCCCTTCCTCGCCCGGCATGGAGCGCACCGCGCCGCGGTAGTCGAGCATGGCCTCCTCATAGCCGGAGAGGACGCGGATGTCAAAGCCCGTCGCCTCGCGCACGCGCTCTATGACCTCGGCGCGGTTCGTTATGTTCCTCAGCGAGGCCGTGGCGAAGGGGAAGCACTCGCAGCCCGGCAGCAGGTCGAGCGCGGCGCGGAACCTGCCCATGACGCCGGCGAGGCGCTCGATGCCCTCCGCGGACATCTCGCCGTCCTTGCCCACATAGGCCGCAAGGCCGGCGGTATATTTGTTGTTGAGTATGGCCGTAATGCCCTCGCTGTCCACGCGGTAGACGGCGAGGCGGATGGTGTTGGAGCCAATGTCGATAACGCTGTACATATCTGTCACCCCGCAGTTTGCATACCCGGTTATTATACCACCGTCCGGGCGCGGATTTCCTCAAGCGGAGGTGAAGAAGCTGTTAAATTACCGTAAATTATGGCAGGTTCAGCCGGCGCTTCAGAAAATACGCCGTTATCGCGTAGAGCACGGCGCAGTACGCCGCCTGGAGCACTATGCCGCCGAGCATCACCGCGTGGCTGAGGTTTTTTACACGCGTGACGTTGAGGATGCCGCCGAGGCTTATATAAAAGCCCGGCCCCTGCAGGGAAAACAGCAGGCCCAGCGCGCCGAGCAGCGCCGCTATGCACAGCTGAGTCAGTATGCCGATGGCTATGTAGGCCAGCACGCTGCAGAGCGCCTTGTGCTCCGAAAAGCTGAAGCCGAAGCTCATCGCCGCGTAAAAGGTCAGGCAGCCGCCCACCGCCGAAAGCTCCGCCAGAAGCAGCAGCTCGAGCGCAAAGGACGCGAAGTCGAGCGCGCCTATGCTCCAGGCGGCCGCGATGCGCTCGAACATGACCTGCAGGTCGCTGAGCACGACGCCGGTTATCCCGATGCTCGAGGCGACGATGGCTATGCTGAGCAGTATTGCGGCGAAGGACGCGAGCATCCAGACCGCCGCGCATATGAGCTTGCAGCAGATATGGCTGTGCACGCCAACGGGCAGGGAGAAAATGAGATAGCCTTCGTCCGAGAGCAGGCTTTTGTAAAAGCGGTAGACCAGCAGTATGAGCGTCACCGCGCCGACGCACATGATGGCCAGGAAATACAGCACCAGCACCATGGCGCCGACTATCGTCAGGCCCCTGTTATAGCCTATGGCCCTCATCCCGAGGCTCGCCGCCGCGGCGATTGCCAGAAGCGCGCCGAGGACACAGAGCATGATGCGCGAGGTGGCGCGGAATTCGTATTTAAGCAGCCGGCTCAGCATTTGAACACCTCCCTGAAAAGCGCGTCCACGCTCTTGCCCGAGCGCTCGCGCAGCTCGTCCGCCCCGCCGCTCATGACCACCCGGCCCGCGCCGAGGAATACGACGTCGTCAAGCAGCCGCTCCGCCTCGCTTATGAGGTGGGTTGAGAGCACCACCGCGGCGTCCGGGGCGTAATTCGTCATAATCGTGGAGATAATGTAGTCACGCGCGGCCGGGTCCACGCCGCTTATCGGCTCGTCCAAGAGATACAGCCTCGCCCGGCGGGACATGGCCAGTATGAGCTGGACCTTTTCCCGTGTGCCGCGGCTCATGCGCCGCACGCGCTGAGCGGGGTCTATGCCCAGCTCGTCCAACAGCCTTTCGGCGCGCCCGGCGTCAAAATCCTCAAAAAAGTCCTCATACATCGCGCAGAGCGCCGCGGGGCTCATATAGCCCGGCAGGCTCAGGCGGTCCGGCAGGAGGCTCACTATCTTCTTTGTCTCCACGCCCGGGGCGAGGCCGCATATGCGTATCTCGCCGCCCGAGGGCTGCAAAAGCCCGCAGGCCAGCTTTATAAGCGTCGTCTTGCCCGAGCCGTTCGGGCCGAGCAGCCCCAAAATGCGGCCGCCCTCGGCCTTCAGGCTGACGCCGCGCAGCGCCTCGCTGCGCCCATAGCTCTTTTCCAGTTCAATGCACTCAAGCACCGGCATCATGTCCCTCCTTCGCTATCTCCGCCGCAAGGCGGCTTATCTCCCCGGCCGAGCAGCCGAGGTCCTCCATGGCGGAAAAATACCGCCGCGTCTCCTCGCGCGCCAGCGTCTCCCGCGCGCGGGAGATGAGCTGCGCGTCCTCCGTAACGAAGCGCCCCGCCGTCCTCTGCGGGAAAACAAGGCCCTCGCGCTCAAGCTCCGAGAGCGCGCGCTGCATCGTGTTCGGGTTGACCCCCGCCTCAAGCGCCAGCTCCCGCACGGGCGGGAGCTTCTCCCCCGGCCCGTACAGCCCCGAGGCTATGCCCCGGCGCAGCTTCTGCGCAAGCTGGGCGTATATCGGCGATTCCGGCGCTATCTGCCAGTCCATGGCCCGCGCCCCCTTTCGTTGTATTGTTGTACTGTTGTATTAAGGGTATAATACAATATCACAACGCGCTTGTCAAGCTCCCGCGGCTCTGGTATACTTGGCGTGAAAGGGTGGTGGCCTGCATGAGCACCGACTGGTACAAGGACGCGGTGATATATCAGATATGGCCGCGCAGCTTCTGCGACGGCAACGGGGATGGTATAGGCGACCTCTACGGCGTGTATTCCAGGCTCGACTACATAAAAAGCCTCGGCGTGGACGCCATATGGTTCTCGCCGCTCTACCCCTCGCCCAACTTTGACTATGGCTACGACGTCTCGGACTACAGGGCGATAAACCCAGAGTTCGGCGACATGGAGATATTCCGCCGCGTGCTCGACGGCGCGCATGAGCGCGGGATGAAGGTCATCATGGACCTTGTAGTCAACCACAGCTCCACGCAGCACGAGTGGTTCCGCCTGAGCGCGGACAAGGACGACCCGCACCACGACTACTACTTCCGCCGCCCGCCGCGCCGCGGCAGGGACGGCTCCCGCAAGCCGCCCAACAACTGGGACAGCTTTTTCGGCGGGGAGGCCTGGGAATACGACGAGAAGTCCGGCGAATACTACCTGCACATCTTTGCAAAGCAGCAGGCGGACCTCAATCACGACA
This sequence comes from uncultured Oscillospiraceae bacterium, assembly GCA_944385815.1. GTDB lineage: Bacteria > Bacillota > Clostridia > Oscillospirales > Oscillospiraceae > Scatomorpha. The sequence continues at coordinate 14,195 of CALWYQ010000152.1, forward strand.
ATCCCGCCGTCCGCCGCGAGGTCGCGGACATAATCCGCTTCTGGTGCGGCATGGGCGTGGACGGCTTCCGCGCCGACGCGGTGGTGTACATATCCAAGCCCAAGGGCCTGCCGGACGAATTTCCCAAGCGCCTCGCCTTCAACGGCCTGCGCAAGTACGTCAACGGCCCCAACCTGCACGACTATCTGCGCTTTTACCACAACGCCCTCGACGGGTACGGCGGCATAATGATAGGCGAGGCCGACTGGCTCAAGGCCGAGGACGCCCTGAGCTTTATAGACGAGGGCTCGCTCGAGATGCTGATAACCTTCGACCACATGCGCGCGGACTCCGGCGGGCGCATCCCGCTGCGCCGGGGCTTTTCGGTAAAGCGCTTCAAACGCGCGCTGAGCGCCTGGCAGGACGCGATGGGCGGGCGCGGCTGGAACGCGCTTTACCTCGAAAACCACGACCACGCGCGCGTCATAAGCCGCTACGGCAGCGAAAAATACCGCGTTGAGAGCGGCAAGGCCCTCGCCGCGGCCTACATGCTGCTCAAGGGCACGCCCTTTGTCTATCAGGGGCAGGAAATCGGCATGACGAACCTGCGCCTGCCCGCGCTTGACATGTACCCCGACGTCCAGACCCGCGGCCTGGCCGCCCGGCTGCGCCGCCGCCTCGGGGATCAGAAGGCCCTGCGCATTATCCAGGACATCGCGCGGGACAGCTCCCGCACGCCCATGCAGTGGAGCGGCGGCAAAAACGCCGGCTTCACCGAGGGCGAGCCCTGGTTCTTCGTGAACGAAAACTTCCGCAGCGTAAACGTGGAGGCCGGCGAGGCGGACGAGGACTCGCTTTTGAACTTCTACCGCGAGCTAATCGCCTTCCGCAAGCGCGAGCCCATAGTCAGATACGGGAGCTACACGGAGCTCATACCCCAGAGCCCGAACTTCTACTGCTACTGCCGCGAGTACGAGGGGCGCCGCCTGCTGGTCATAGCCTCGCTGGTGGACAGGGAGACCTACTTCACCTGCCCCGAGGGCTTCACCCTCACAGACGGCGAGCTGGTGCTTAAAAACCACGACCTGAACGTCTGCGTGAACAACGCCTTCACCGCAAGGCCCTATGAGCTGAGGGTCTATCTATTTGAATAAGGATAAGCAGACAGAAAACGCCCCGGGCGCCTCAAGGCTCCCGGGGTGGGCTGCTTTATCCGAAGAATTTGTTGTGTATCGCCTGTACGGCCTGGTCGGCGTAGGCCTTGTCTATAAGGACGCTGACCTTGATCTCGCTTGTGGAAATCATCTGGATGTTTATCTTGGCGTCGTAGAGCGCCTCGAACATCAGCGCGGCGATGCCGGACGCGCTCATCATGCCCGCGCCGACTATGCTGACCTTGCAGACGTTGGTGTCCACGCTCAGGTGGTCGAAGCCTATGCTCTCCTGCAGCTCGGCGAGCGCCTCGGCGGCGTGGTCCGCGTCCGCGTAGGGCACGGTGAAGCTTATGTCGTTGGTGCCGGCCTTGCCGTAGCTCTGGAGTATGATGTCCACGTTTATCCTCGCGCGGGCCATGGTGTTGAACACGCGGAAGGCCATGCCGGGCTCGTCGGGCACGCCTACCACGGCGATGCGCGCGACGTCGTTATCCTTGGCGATACCGCTTATCTTCATCTCTTCCATTCTCTTTGCGACCTCCTTAACTTTTGTGCCGGGCTTCCGGACCATACTCGAAAGCACCTCGATTACAACGCCGTAGCGCTTGGCGAGCTCGACGGAGCGGTTCATAAGCACCTGCGCGCCGAGGCTCGCGAGCTCAAGCATCTCGTCATAGGTTATCTCGTCAAGCTTGCGCGCGCCGGCGACCTTGCGCGGGTCGGCGGTGTACACGCCCTCGACGTCGGTGTATATCTGGCATTTGTCCGCGTGCAGCACCGCGGCTATGGCGACGGCGGTGGTGTCCGAGCCGCCGCGGCCGAGGGTCGTGATGTCGTCGTTGCGGTCAACGCCCTGGAAGCCCGCGACTATGACGATGCGCCGCTTATCTAACTCCCGGCGTATGCGCTCGGTGGAAACGCGCACTATGCGCGCCCCGCCGTAGTTCGTATTGGTCTCAAGCCCCACCTGCCAGCCGGTGAGCGAGACGACGGGCATGCCCATCGCCTCGAGCGCCATGGCCATGAGCGCCACGCTCTGCTGCTCGCCCGTGGAGAGCAGTACGTCCATCTCGCGCTTGCTCGGGCGGGGGTTTAGCTCCCGCGCCTTTTCAATGAGGTCGTCCGTAGTGTCGCCCTGGGCCGAGAGCACGACCACGATGTCGTGCCCCTCGGCGTAGGAGTCCGCGATTATCCCGGCCACGTGCCGGACGCGCCCGGCGTTGGCCACGGAGCTGCCGCCGAATTTCTGTACTATAAGCATGGGGTATCCCCTCCAAGATTCAATTACTGGTCCCTACATTATATGCGCCCCGGTCAATCGAGCACCCGGTAGCGCGCGAGGACGTTCATCCTCGCCGTGCGCTGCGTGAGCTCCTCGCCGGACATATAGCCGGTGACGAAGGCGTACTCTCCTGCGGGGGCGTTGGGCGCGTTTATAAAGCGCACGCCGGAGAAGGCCGCGGCTATGTCCGCAAGGGGCGAATCGGTGCGCAGCATCCAGCGGCAGCTTATCCTGTCCGGCGCGGTCACGTAGCCGGGCTCGCTCGGCCACCAGCCGGTGTAGGTGCGCGTGTGCGGGTCGCGGACGCAGTCTATTATGTCCGCCGCGACGGCGCTGGCCGTGGGCAGGCTGCCCGCGCCGGGGCCGAAGAACATCGCCTCGCCCACGGCGTCGCCGCGCACGGAGATGCCGTTCATAACGCCGTCCACGTTCGCGAGCGGCGCGCTCCTGCTTATGAGGTGCGGCGCCACAAAGGCGCTGACCGAGTTCGGCCCCGTGCGCATGGCGCGGCCGAGGAGCTTTATCTTGTAGCCGAGGGCGCGGGCGCACTCTATGTCCGCCGGGGTTATGCGCGTGATGCCCTCCGTGGTGATGGAGCTCGGCGCGACGTTTTTGCCGAAGCAGAGGTCGGCCAGGATGCATATCTTGCGTCCGGCGTCTATGCCCTCCACGTCCGCCGTGGGGTCGGCCTCGGCGTAGCCCTTCTGCTGGGCCTCGCGCAGGGCCTGCTCAAAGCTCTTGCCCATCTGTATCATCTCGGTGAGGATATAGTTCGTCGTGCCGTTGAGTATGCCGCAGACGGAACTTATCTCGTTCGCCGCGAGGCACTGGCAGATCGGCCTGAGTATGGGTATGCCGCCGCCGACGCTGGCCTCAAAGAGGAAGTTCACGCCCATGCGCCTGGCGAGCGCGGTGAGCTCAAGCCCCTTTTCGGCCACAAGCTCCTTGTTGGAGGTGACGACGCTCTTGCCCGCGGAGAGGCAGCGCTTTACGTATTCGCAGGCGTGGGTCGCCCCGCCGATGCACTCGGCCACGACCTTTATCTCCGGGTCGTTGGCTATAGTCTCTATGTCGTGGACAATCAGCCTGGCGAAGGGGTGCTCCGGCCTGGGCCTCCGGCAGAATATATATTTTACCTCAATTTCGCTCCCGGCGCGGCGCGCGATAAGGTCGCGGTTCTTGGTGAGCACCTCCACCGTGCCCCCGCCTACTACGCCTATGCCGAGTACGGCAACCTTTACCATGTAATTACCCCCTTAGCCCGCCAGGGCGTCAAAGCGGATGACGCCGGGCAGGTCGCGCACGGCGCCGATGAGCTCGTCCGTGCCTATAGTCATATTTTCCGTCGTGGCCGATATTGTAACAAGGGCCGCCCCGTTGGTCGGTATGCTCTGGTTTATGGTCAGGATGTTGGCCCCCGTATCCGCAAACATGCTCAAAAGCGAGCTCAAAACGCCCTTTTTGTCCTTCAGCAGGGCGTGGAAGGTGATGATGCTGCCGTGGCGCATGTCCCGGAATGGCAGGACGGAATCCTTGTACTTGTAAAAGGCGCTGCGCGATATGCCCACCTGCTCGACCGCGTCGGCCACGGTCCGCGCCTCGCCTGTCTCGATAAGCTCGCGCGCCTGAGTGACCTTTATGAACACCTCCGGCAGCACGCCGGCCTCCACAAGGTAGTATTTCGGCTTGGCTCGCTCTGCCATATCCCATACCTCCCGCGTCCGCAACCTGTGTGCGAATGTATTTGCTGTGCGCACATTATTTATACCACAGTATCGCCCCGCGCACAAGTGTAATATTAAGAAAAACTCAGCGTGTCCGCGCTGCGCGGATACTGCATTTTGACGAAAGCTGAAATCGTCAAATTTGCCCTGTTCGCCCCGGAGGAATTGTGATAGAATATTGCCAGTTCAAGTGAAACGGAGAGAGAGTATGTTCACGCAAATAGAAGGCAATATCTACACCATCCCCGTCGCCCTTGTCGGCAACCCGCTCAAGGAGCTCAACTGCTATGTCATAAAGGACGACGAGCGCTCCCTTGTCATCGACACGGGCTTCCGCATGAACGAGTGCTATACGGCCCTGACCGAGGGCCTCGCCGAGCTTGGCATAGACATGAACCGGGCCGACATTTTCCTCACCCACCTGCACGCAGACCACACCGGCCTCGCCCCCGAAATTGCCACGCCGGACACCAGGGTCTATATAACGCATGAGGACGGCGGGCGCATCCTCTACAGGCTCCGCGCCGGCTTCATCGACACCGGCGCAGAGTACCGCGAGCAGGGCTTCCCCGAGGAGGAGCTGCTCCACCTCAACGACGCGCCGAGCATGAAATACACGATGAACAAGTTCCTCAGCTTCACCTACGTCAGCGACGGCGACGAGCTCACCTACGGCGGCCGCCGCCTCCAGGTCATAGAGACGCCGGGGCACACCCCCGGCCACGCCTGCCTTTACGACCGCGAGAACAAGATAATGTTCCTCGGCGACCACGTGCTCTTCAACATCACGCCCAACATCACCACCTGGCCGAACTTCCGCGACCCGCTGGGTCACTATGTGCACAGCCTGATGGACATAAGCATCTATGACGTCCGCCTGCCCCTGCCCGGCCACCGCGCTGTAAGCGGGACCATGGCCGAGCGCATAGGCGCGATAATCGAGCACCACGGCGCGAGGATACGCGAGATGCTCGACATCTTGGACGCCAACCCGGGCATGACGCCCTATGAGCTCAGCGGCAGGATGACCTGGCGCGTCCGCGGCAAAAGCAGCGCCTGGTCCGATTTCCCGCTCAGCCAGAAGTGGTTCGCCGTCGGCGAGACCGCGGCGCATCTCGAGTACCTGCTCTGCCGCGGCAGGGTCAAGCGCAAATTTGACGGCCGCGTCTGGCACTATTCCACGGATTGAGTATATTTGAAGGGAGAATATGACATGAAGGTGCTTATCCTGAACGGCAGCCCGAGGGCGGACGGCAACACCCGCGCCGCGCTTGAGGAATGCGCCGCGGAGCTTGGGCGCTGCGGCGTGGAGGCGGAGTTTTTTGACATAGGCGACGGCGGCATCCCCGGCTGCCGCGGCTGCAACGCCTGCGCAAAGCTGGGGCGCTGCGTCATAGACGACGCTGTCAACGCCTTTGCGGAAAAGCTCAGGGCCGCGGACGGGCTCATCGTCGGCACGCCGGTGTACTACGCCTCGCCGAACGGCTCGCTTATAAGCTTCCTTGACCGGCTTTTCTACAGCTGCCAGGGCGACTGGGCGCACAAGCCCGCGGCCGGCGTCGCCATAGCGCGCCGCTCCGGCTCGGTGGCGAGCATAGACGTGCTCAACAAGTACTTCACCATCGCGCAGATGCCGGTCGTGTCCTCCACCTACTGGAACAACGCCTTCGGCCTGCGCCGAGGCGAGTCCCCCTCCGACGCCGAAGGAATGCAGACCATGCGCAACCTCGCGCGGAACATGGCCTGGCTGCTCAAGTGCATAGCCCTCGGCCGCGAAAACGGCATAGCTCCCCCGAAAAACGACCGCGGCACCTCGACAAACTTTATAAGATAAGGCAAAACTCCCCCGGCGCGGCTTTGCGTGCCGGGGGAGCTTTTTTATGCCAGCTCGGCGTATATTTCCTTCAGGCGGCCTTCGCGCAGGCGCCCGGCGAGCTCCGGCGGGAGGGCGGCGCCCTCTATCTCCAGCCCGTCGGCGCGCAGGCGGCGCGGCCTTACGCCGTCCGGGCCGAAGCTGTCCCGCCTCGAGGGGTTTATGTATGTAAAGCGGCAGCCGAGGAAGGCAAAGCTCAGCGTGCCGTCGCTGCGGAAGAGGCGGCCGGGCAGCCTCGGCGCAAGGGTAAAGCGCAGCCCCTCCCCGTCCGCGGAGAAAAGCTCCCTGCCCGGGAACATGCGCAGCCAGAGGCTGAGCGTCTCCGCCGTCGCGCCGCTGAGCCGGGCCATAAAGCCGCGCCCGTGCAGCGAGGCGTCGGGATGCGCTGAGGAGACAATGTAGGACGAATTTTCAAGCGGGCTCCGGCCGTATACGTCGGGGTCGAAAAACGAGGGCAGGGCCTCGCGCAGGCGCTCGAAGGCCCCGGCATAGAGCCCCGCGTCGAACATCGCCAGCAGGTACTTGAGCTCCGCGTGCAGGAACACGCTCTCGCGCTCAAAAAACCCGGGCGTAAAGGCCCTTATCCGCCCGAGCTCCGCGCTCTCGCCCTCAAGGCTTCCGCAGAGCCGGTACATTCTGAGCTTCCCGTCAAAGAGCTCGCCGGCGTCTACAGCGCGGCAGAGCGCCTTGGCGTCCGTGTCCGCAAGGCGGAGGAGCTTGGCCTGCCCCTCCAAGAAAAGCGGCAGCGGCCTCTGCGCGCAGAATACGGTCTCGCCGCCCTCAAGCCGGGCCTCGTTTATGAAATAGGTGTTCAGCAGCCCGTCAGGGCGCCTTGCGCGCTCAAGGCCGTGCCTCACAAGGCCGAGCAGCGCGGATATGCACTCGCGCGCCTCTCCCTCCGGCAGGACGGTGGGCGAAAAGTCCAGCTCCCCGGCGTACAGCCGCTCGCGCCAGCCCTCGCGCAGGCGAAGGCTCTCGCGGTAGAACTCCGCCGAGGGCTCCCGGCACAGTTCCGCGCGCTTCGCCGCGCCGGCCAGGGCGCGGATGAACTCCGCCGCCGAGGCGAAAAGCTCCTCGTCCCCCTCGAGCCAGCCTGCGAGCCGCTCCAAAAGGAGGCGCAGATCCACGCACTCGCTCGCGCTGGAGCCGAAAAGGCCGGGCAGGCCGTTGAGCGCGTCGTTCCAGCCGGGCTTGCCGGCCTCCATCTCTATGCCGGTCTGGCGGTAATCCAGCGTGGCGCATTTGAGCGCGGCGAGCAGCAGGAGCTTTGAAAACACGCTCATCTCCGGGCCGCGTCCCAGCGGCTCGCAGGGCTCTGCCGCGTCGTACTGCCGGAGCCCGGCCGGGGTCTGCCGGACGCGCCCGGCGAGCGGCCGTATCCGCGCCCGGACCGGCTCGGAGCCGACGGGCGTGCGGAAGAGCAGCTCGCGGCGCCGCTCCGGGAACACGGACAGGAAGCTGTCTATGAGGTCGGGGACATAGGTCCAGTGGTCTATCCAGTAGCCGTCTACAAATTCGCAGCACCGCTCGCTTTCGCACAGCGCGGCGAGGGCCCCGGTAAGCGCGTCGGCCCCGTCGCCGAAGCCTCGCAGCAGCCGCCACAGCCCGCCGGCGCTGACGCCGCCGGAAAGCGCCTCGAGCGCCTCCTCGCCCCGGCCGGAAAGCAGCGCGCGCGCCTCCGGGAGCCTTTCGGGCGGAAGGCGCAGGGCGTCCGGCAGCAGCTCAAGCGGGCAGTAGCCGTCCAGCTGGATGAGGCTCAGGAAGTCGATTATCTCCCCCGCGCCAGTCTCCGGCCAGAACACCACGTCGCTGCGCCGGTTCTGGCAGATGTCGCGGAAGTTCCCGTCGCCCTCGGAAAAATGCGCGGCCTCAAGGCGGAAGTAGTTGTAGTCCCGCTCAAGGTCGCCGTGCCGGCGGGAGTAGAGGTGCAGGGTCCTGCCGGCGAGGGAGCGCGGCATACCGCCGCGCAGGATGTTGTCGAGCATGCTCTGGCGAATATAGCCGTCAAAGCGCGGCTCGGCGGTCTGCGTGCCGAGCGCTCCGGCAAGCTCCTCGACCACGGCCACTGCCTCGGCCAGCCTCGCCTCGCACCAGGCCTCGTCAAGGAAGCGCGGGGCGTAGCGCTCCTCGCCGCCCTCGCCGTCCAGGAAGCCGGCGAAGGAGCGGATTGCCGTCTCCTCCCCCGGCCCGAGCGCAAACTCGCTCAGCGAGAAGGCGCAGGGGATGAGGTCGGATACGCTCTCCGGCACGCTCACGGGCGCTTTTGAATAAAAGCGCCCCGGGTACGTGAGCGAGCTGTCCTCGCCGAAGATTTCCCGTGCGTCAAGGCAGATGGGCAGCGGCGCGCCCTCCCGCGCCGCAAAATAAAAGTGGCTTCTCTTCGATACTCCGACCCGCGCGCTGTTTTCCGTTGTGGAGCGCGCAGTGAAAAGCGCAAAGCCCCTGCCGCTCAGCCGGGCGTCAAAATAGCTTTTTGTAAGGTTGGCCATCTCCCTGAACTCGCTGTTGCGTATCCCGCCGGGGATGACCCTGGCCATGCCGTCGGCGAGCCGGAGCCGGAGAGCGCGGCCGGAGCGGTTTTTCACGCGCAGCGTGCGCATGAGCGCGCCGGTGCCCTCGCCGGGCAGGCCGCGGTAATCGACTTCAAAGGCAAGGCCGCTCGGGCGGTGGTACGCGCTCAGGGCTATAAAGGCGCGGCCGACGCGCAGCTCCTGCTCCTGCTCCGGGTCGTGAGGGGAGAAGGGCTCAAAGGCCAGTCCCTCCGCGCTGACAAAGCTGCGGAAGCCCTTGCGCGCCGTGTCCTCATAGGCTATGGCCGCCGGGGAATACTCCATCATCGCCCCGTCGCGCTCGTCCGCGCCGAAGGAGGCGACGCACTGGCCGCGGTTTACATAGAGGCACCAGAGCGGCGAGCCGTTTATCCCCGCGACTCCGGGCAGGAAGCCCGAGAAGGGCGCGCGGCTGTTATAGCCGTCCTGGACGAATACGTCCGAATCCAGGCGGCTCATGCTCAGGCCTCGCCTTCGCCTATGAGGAGGGTGCTTATGCTGCCGGCCGGGCAGGCGATCTCGGCGATCCGGCCATTAATGCGCAGGAAGCAGCTCCCGTCCCCGTCCCCGGTGTTGAGCAGCACGGCGGCGGTGCTCCCGTCCGGGTTGCGCACGGCGCAGAAGGCGTGCCCGGCCTCGTCGAAGCAGCTGCTGCCGAGCACGGCCGCGCCCGGGCGGATATGCCGCGAGAAGTGGCGGATATAGTGCCAGCTGAGGTTATAGCGCAGCGTGCCGTCCGCGTTCGCCATGACCGGCGCTTCGCAGAAGTTGCCCACGTGGTTCGGCCCGCCCTCGCTGTCGAGCAGGATGTTCCAGTCGAGGAAGGCGTTCATTCCGGCGTTCAGGCCGTGGAGGATTTCGCGGGCATAGCGGCGGGCGTTCGCAAGCTGCGCGGCGCCGTCAAAGAGTGAGTATTCGATGCAGCCCTCGGTGAAAATCAGCAGCTTGTCCGGGTACTTCGCGCGGACAAGGCGCAGCGCGCCGAAGTGGTCGCCGCTGTACCAGTGGTAGGCCGCCGCGCCGACAAGCCTGTCCGCCGCGGGGTCGGAGCATATGGCGTCCACGCGCTCGTAGAGCCGCTCCTTGTTGTGGTCCCATACGGCCAGTACAAGCTCGCCGAGGCCGGCCCTTTCAAGCTCGGGCGCAAGATAATCGCGCAGGAAGATACGCTCCTCCTCCGGGGAATACAGGCAGGAGTCCCAGGTCTGGACGGCGTCGGGCTCGTTCTGGCTGGTCAGCGCGAAGGGATGGCAGCCGCGCGCGGCAAGCTCGGAGGCGTAGCGCGCGATGTAGCGCGCCCAGCGGCGGCGGTATTCGGGCAGCAGGCGCCCGCCGCCCACGCGGGAGGCGTTGTCCTTCATATAGGCCGGCGGCGACCAGGGCGCTAACATGAGCCGCAGTGCGGGCTGCACGGCGCTTATATCGTCCAGCAGCGGGAAAACGTACTTCCCGGGCCGGGACATGTCAAAGCGGGCGAGGGCCTCGTCCGCGGGGTCGTCGTCCGCGGCGTACATGCCCTCCGAGAAATCGCAGCTGTCTATGTGCGTGCGGCCGAGGGTATAGGCAAGGCCCTCCGGTCCGTAGCAGGCGCCGATGAACTCGCGCCGCTCCGCCTCGCCGAGGCGGGCGTAGACGCTGCCCGCCGCGTCGGTGACCGCGCCGCCGAAGCCGAGGACGCGCTGGAAAACGATGCCGGGATGGATATTGAGCACGCGGGTCTCCTGCTGCCCGGCCTCGGGCAGCAGGGCGGCTTCGGTCACGGCGGTGCGGGCGCCGCCCTCCTCATAGGTCGTGGTTATGATTTTCAAGTTTCCACCTCTAAGCTTTCGAGATAAATGTCCCCGCCGGTGCAGCGGAGCGTAAGCCCCCCGTCCGCGGGGACGCTTATTTCCCCGCCGGGGACGCCGGCATGCAGGCCGTTGATTTCAAGCCCGCCGGCCCCGGCGCATTTTATGCGCAGCCGCAGCTGTCCTGAGCAGCGCAGCGCGTAGTACAATTCGTCCCCGGGCAGCAGGCGCACGAACATGCGCTCGCCCTCCGGCCTCGGCTCGCCGCCGTAGCGGCGGCAGTCCGGCTCGCCGGTATGCCCGTCGAAGAAGCCTATCTCCGCCCCGCTCCCCTCGCGGAAGAGCGCGCCGCCGCGCCGCGCGGGCTCCACGCGGCAGGCGTCGAAGGCCTCGGCGGGGATGAGCAGCGGCGGGCGCCGGTCAAGCGCGCGCACGACGTCGAGCCGGAACTCGCTGCCCTCAACGCAGTCGAGGAAGCTGTCGAATATCTCCCGCGGCCGCTCCGGCGCGGGGCCGCCGTCAAGGTGCGCTATGAGCTCCGGCCAGCGCGCCGGCTCCGGGAACACGGAGACGGAGTTCGGCGTAAGCATCTTTTTGTACGCCCAGAAGCACCAGCTCACGCCCTCGCGCTCGAGCATGGGGAAGAGCGTGGTGTACCACTCGAGGTTGTTCTCCCCGCTCTCGCCGCAGTAGAGCGGCAGGCGCAGCCTCTCCGCGCGGGAGAAAAAGCCCTCGAGGCTCTCGCGGTCGGCGCGGCTCCAGTACTTGTGGAACTGCAGCATCAGGTTGTCCGGCAGCGCTCCGGGCTCGAGCGCGTCGAAGATCGAGAAGTCCGTGGCCCAGTGCGTACCCTCCCAGATCACTATGCGCTCGGGGTCTATTTCGCGTATGGCCGCGGTCAGGCGCAGATAGAGCGGCAGGAGCTGCGGCGTGTACTGCGCGTCGGTTTTTACGATGGGCTCGTTGAGCAGGTCAAAGCCCGCGACGGCCGCATTCCCGGCGTAGCGCCGCGCAAGGCCGCGCCAAAGCTCCGTGAGCGCGTCCTGGTTGCGCCCGTCGGTGAAGAGCTCGGGTATGTCGCGCTCGCTGTCGTCTATGTTCTGCCCCGTCTGGCCGCCGGGGGCGCCGTGCATGTCGAGCACGGCGTAGATGCCGTATTTTTCGCACCAGCGCACGCAGTCGTCCACGCGGCCGAGGTAGTCCGGCTCGGCGAGGTGCCGCGAGTTTATGGCGAGGCGCACGGAGTTAAAGCCCTGCGCGGCGATAAAGGCGATGTCCCGCTCCGTTATGTAGAGCGAATAATACCGCCGCCAGAAGCCCTCTGCGTACTCCGCGCCGCACAATCGCTCGATAAGCGCCTCTATGCGCCGCGGGCGGTCGCATTTTGTGTAAAAGCGCCACATATAGCCCTCGGGCAGCAGCCAGCCGCCGAGGCCGAAGCCGCGCAGCAGGAAGGGCCTGCCGCCGCGCGTGAGCATGCCGTCTATGATTTTAAGCTTATCCATATCTCAACCCTTGAGCGCGCCCTCGGAGATGCCGCGCAGTATCTGTTTCTGGAAAAAGGCATAGAAGATGATGACCGGCAGCGCGGCGATTATAAGCGCGCTGAGTATGGCCGTCCAGTCGCTGCTGTACTGGCCGAACAGCGTGTTCGTGGAGAGCAGCAGCGTGTATTTTTTGTTGTCGCCGAGCACGATGAGCGGCAGCAGGAAGTCGTTCCACACCCAGAGCACGTTGGTTATGCAGACCGTGGCCGTGATGGGCTTGAGCAGGGGCAGCACCATGTACCAGAACACCTGGAACTGGTTGCAGCCGTCCATCATCGCCGCCTCCTCGAGCTCCTGCGGTATGCCCTTTACAAAGCCGTGGTAGAGGAACACCGCCATGCTCACGCCGAGCCCGGCGTACACAAGGGCGAGGCCTATGAGCGAGTTCTTGAGCTTGAGCGCCAGGATCACGCGGTAGATGGGGATCATTATCGAGCTGAAGGGTATCAGCATCGAGAAGATGAAGAGCGCGTAGATAAAGCCGGAGAGCTTTGTCTTGGTCCGGCAGAGCTTCCAGCCGGCAACGGCGGAAAAGAGTATGATAAGCGTCACGCTCACGCCGGCCACAAGGACCGTGTTGCCGAAGCTGCGGAAGTAGTGCATCTTGTCGAGCGTGCGGGCATAGTTGTCAAAATTGAGCTCCGTGGGCAGGCTCATAACGTTCGTGAGCAGCTCGCCGTTGGTCTTGAAGGAGTTCATAAGCGCGAGCAGCAGCGGGGAGAGCCATATCAGGGCGCCGATTATCAGTCCGGCGTTTATGAGTACGGAGCTTATGGCGCGTTTCTTCTTCACAGCTCTTCCTCCCTCGATTTCATGACCCTGAGCTGGATGAGCGTAATCACCATCACTATCAGGAAGAGTATGGTGGATTTGGCGGTGGCGTAGCCGTAGCGGATATTGCCGCGGAAGGCCTCCTCATAGATGTTCATCGCCACGGACTGCGTGGCCCGCCCTGGCCCGCCGCCTGTCAGCGAGTATATCACGTCGAACACCTGGAAGCCGGAGTTGAGCGTCCAGAACACGCAGATGGTCAGCGCCGGCAGTATCATAGGCAGCGTTATCTTAAAAAAGCACTGGCGCGAATTTGCCCCGGCGAGCTCGGCGGCCTCTATGAGGTCCGCGGGCACGCCCTGGAGCGCGGCGAGGTAGATTATCATCAGGTAGCCAACCATGGACCAGGTGGAGACTATGACTATGGCCCAGAAGGAAAAGCGCGGGTCGCCTATCCAGGAGTGGTCAAGGAAGGTGAAGCCCCAGTTGTCGGCCATGTAATAGAGCACCTGCGTGAAGATGAACATCCACATATAGCCGCCGATGACCATGCTTATCATGTTCGGCATGTAGTAAATGGTGCGGTATATGCCCTTGCCGTGCCTGCGGCTCTCTATGGCGACGGCTAAGAGCAGCGCCACGACGTTGGCAACGACGACCATGACGGCGACGTACTTGAAGGTGAACCAGACGGACTGCCAGAAGTATTTGTCGCTGAAAACCTCGATGAAGTTGTCGAGGAACACAAAGTCAAAGTCCTTGCTCAGGCCGTTCCAGTCCGTCATGGCGTAGCCTATGCCGGATATGGCGGGGATGAGCTTAAAGACCAGGTAAACTATAAGCGCGGGGGCGCAGAATAAAAGGAGAGTAAGATTAGTGCGCTTGCTTTTGCTCAAACCGGACACCTCCAAACAAAAATGGGAGAGCGGGCAGAAGCCCGCCCTCCCGGTGGTCGCGTATGCTCTTATCAGGCAGCCGCGGAGACAGCCTGGGCGTAAACCTCGTCGAGCCTCGCCATCATCTCGTCGGCGGTGACGCTGCCGACGTAGTACTCCTGGAGCAGGCGGCCCTGCTCGTCGGTGACGGCGGTGGGAAGGACAAGGTCCTTGTAGGAGCGGCCGGCCTCGACGTACACGTTGGCGTCCGCAACCCAGCTGGCGGGCTCAAAGGTGTGGCAGGTGGCCAGGGGGTTGAAGGAGCAGGCCTCGAAGAGGGCGTTGGAATCCTCATCGTCGAGGACGTAGTTCGCGAACTTGAGCGCGAGGTCCATCTGGTCGCTGCTCGGGTGCACGGCCAGGGTGGTGGAAACGGAGAGGTTGATGTTGGTGCAGCCAACGTCGTTGTTCACGGGCAGGGCAAAGACGCCGAGCTCCATGTCCGGGTTGGTGCTCATAATGGTGCCGGAGGCCCAGGTGCCCTGGACGAACATCGCGGCCTCGCCGTTGGCGAAGGCGGCGGCGCCCGCTTCGGCGCCGGTCTCCATGGCGCGGTCGGTGCCGTGCTCCATGATGAGGTCGATGACCTCAAAAATCTCGGCCATTTCGGTGTAGGAGCCTTCGCCGGCGTTCATGCGCTCGACCCAGTCGGTCAGGTTGCCGGAGACCTCGCCGCCGAGGGTGAGGGCGGTTATCAGCTGGGGAACCCACTGCTCCTGGAAGGCGAGCATGAAGGGAGTGTAGCCGTTCTCCTCGAGCACTTCAACAACGTTGCGCAGCTCGTCGAGGGTCTCGGGCGGCTCGAGGCCGCATTCCTCAAAGATGGCCTTGTTGTAGAGCGGGCCCCAGGCCTGGCTCTCGATGGGTACGGCGAGCAGCTTGCCGTCATAGGTGACCATGTCGGCGACGTTTTCGTAGATCTTCTCGGCGAGGGGCTCGTTGCTCAGGTCGGTGAGGTGGCCGGCCTCATAGTAGGTGGCGATGTTGTTGCTGTGCAGGGTGAAGAGGTCGGGGGCGTCGTCGCCGGTGAGCCTCGTCTGCAGGACGCTCTCATAGTCGCCGGAGCTGGGCATCTCGAGGTTGATGGTGAGCTTTATGTTCTCCTCCTCGAGCATCTTCTGCTCGAACTGGTCGCAGTAGGTCTCCCACTGGTCCATGAACTGGGGGAAGCTCATCATGATGTTGAGCTCGGCTTCAACGGGCTCGCCGGAGGGCTCGCCGGTGGAAGGGGCGCCGGTCTCTTCCGGCGCGGGCTCCTCGCCGCAGGCCGCAAGGGCAAAGACCATGCAGAGGGCAAGAAGCAGGGCAAACAGCTTTTTCATTACGTATCCTCCTTTTGTTGTGCTAAACAGCCAAACTGTAAGTAAAGGATACCGCCAAATTGAGCGAATTGCATTAGCTAATCGTGACTTCTTCTATTGTCAAAACGTGACCCGGAGCGCATCTCTCCCGGGGTTTTGCCGAAATGGCGCTTGAAGCACTTGTAAAAATGCGTCTGGTCAACAAAATGCAGCATCTGCCAGGCGTCCTTTATCGGCACATTGTAGTCAACTATGAGCTCCCTCGCGCGCTCCATGCGCACGGCCGACAGGTAGTCGGAAAAGCTCTGGCCGAACTCGGACTTGAAGCTGCGGCTCAGGTACTCCCGGCTCACATGGAAATGCGCCGCGACGGAGGCGAGGCTCAGGTTCTCGTCGCTGTTGTCGTCTATAAAGCGGCGGACAAGGCCCATGTCGAGCCGGCCCTTCTGCCTTGCGCGGCGCTGCACCTCACCGGCGGCGCGGCAGTACAGCCAGCAGACGTGGCTGAGCACCTCGCGTATGTCGTCCCCGCTGCCAAAGACATAGCCGAACCTGCCCTCGCCGCACAGCTCGTCCACCGAGGCGCCGTTTTCCGCGGCGAAGCGGCGCAGGGTGTCCGAAAGGGCGTAGTAGCAGTACACCGCCTCCGGCAGCCCGGCGTTTGCGGCGGCCATGGCCTCGGTGAGGTGCGAAAAGGCCTCCGTCAGCGCCGGGACCGAGCCGGAGCGCAAAAGCCCGGCCAGCTGCTGCTGCGCGGCGCGCAGATAGTCGAGCCAGGGCCCGGCCGCGCCGGAAACCCAGCGCTCGCGCTCGCTTCGCCGCTTTTCGCGCGCGGCGGCGCGCCGGGCGCTCTCGGCAAGCTGCTCGTTGAGCTCCGCCTCCTTTATCGGCTTGAGCAGGTAGTCCGAAACGCCGCATTTGAGCGCCTGCCGGACCAGCTCGAAGTCGTCATAGCCGCTTATTATGATTATCTGCGGCGCCCTCGGCGAGGCGGACAGCCGCTCCGCGAGGGAAAGGCCGTCGAGGCGCGGCATTTTAACGTCCGTTATTACGATGTCCGGCTCGAGCTGGTTTATGAGCTCCAGCCCGGCCTCGCCGTCCGCGGCCTCGCCCACGACCTCTATGCCGAGCTCATCCCAGTGCCCGAGGGCGCGGACGACCTCGCGTATCATGGGCTCGTCGTCAATTATCACCGCCGTCCGGCTCATCCCGTCCGCCTCCTTCCACGTATTTCATAATAAGCTCCACCGTCGTGCCGCGCCCGGGCTCGCTGCTTATGCTCAGCCCATAGGGCGCGCCGCCGTCGCGCAGGCGTATTCTCAGGTTCACGTTGCTCAGGCCTATGTGCTCCCCGGCGCGCAGGCTGCTCTCCACCGGCCGCGCCAGGCGCTCGCGCAGCTCGGCAAGCTTGGCCGCGGGGATGCCGGCGCCGTTGTCGGCCACGGCGATAATCAGCTTTTCCCCGCTCCGTCCGACGGAGATGGCCACGTCCCAGCCCCGGCCCTTTTCCGTAAAGCCGTGGCTGAAGCTGTTTTCCAGAATCGGCTGCAAAATGAGCTTGGGCACAAGCGCGCCGCTGAGCGCCTCGGGCACGTCTATGCTCACGCGCAGCTTGTCGCCGAAGCGGAGCTTCTGTATGGAGAGGTAGCTCTCAAAATAGCGCAGCTCCTCGCGCAGGGTCACGGTCTCGTCGGAAAAATTAAGGCTGTAGCGCAATATGTCGCCCAGGTCCGTGGTGACGGCGTATATCTCCGGCGAGCGCTTGCGCAGGGCCATCGCGCCGATGAGCTGCAGGGTGTTATACAAAAAGTGCGGGTTTATCTGCGATTGCAGCGCGTAGAGCTGGGCGCTGCGCTTGGCGAGCTGGCTGGTGTATTCCTTTTTTACCAGCTCCTGATTCTGCCGCTGCATGTAGTTGAAGCTCTGCAGAAGCAGGCCTATCTCGTCGTGCCGCTGCTCGGGCATATCCACCTTGTCCTCAAATGTGGCGCTGCGCATGGTGCCCGCCAGGCTCACTATCGGCTTGCCGATGGCCTGGGAGAACACGGCGGAGAAAAACACGCAGAGCACCGCCGCAGCAAGCGCCACGGCTATGCCGCTGAGCAGCGTCCCGCTCAGCGAGGCGCGTATCGCCGCGTCCGGCATGGCCTGCACTATGTGCAGCTTGCCGCCGCTCACGGAGCGGTAGAACCAGTAGCAGCCGTTTTCGTGCAGGTAGCCGGCCAGCTCGCCGGAGAGGGCCTCCGCCGCCTTCAGCGCCTCGCCCTCGCCGTAGCCGTCGGCGTCCCCGGCGTCGGACTCTATGAGCTCTCCCTCGTCGTTGAAGAGGAAGAGCGCCTCGCCCGGGCGGGACTTTATCGCGTCGAGTATGTCCTGTATGAAATATGGCCTGAGCCGTATCACGATGAGCGCATAGGCCTCGCCGGTCTCAAAGCGGTGCATCTGGTGGCAGAGCAGTATCTCGCGCTCGCTGCGAAGCAGCACGACGTTGCTCTGCAGGCCCTCGTCGCGCTCAAGCCAGCGCTCGAGCCTGTCGCCGGTGTCCGCAAAGGCCGAGCCGGAGCGCTCCGCTAAGAGCACCCTGCCCTGCGTGAAGCTGTAGAGCTCGATGGCGTTTATGTTGCTGTTCACGCTGACTATCTGGTTGAGCGTGTTTATCATCTCGAGCTTGGCGGCGTAATCCACAAGGTCGCCCTCGGCGCACCAGTGCGAGAGCGCCGAGCGGAAGTCGGAGTCTATCTCAAGCTCGTAAAAGGAGCGCGTGTAGCCCTCTATCTCCATCTCGAGCCGGTCCTGCAGCCACTCCACATTCATGCTGCTGTCGTACACCAGCTGCTCCTGCATGGTGTTGAAGGTCAGCTTCAGCGAGACCGACAGCACCAGCGCCACGGGCAGCAGCGATATGACCAGCATGACCGCGAAAAGCTTGCGCAGTATGGGCCAGCCGGAGAACTTTTCCGCTATGCCTGCCATGAGGGCACCTCCTTCGCCTTGCGGCTTTACGCCTTTCATTTTACACAAAAGTGCGGTTAAAATCAACAAACGCTTGATTTGCCCCAAAAATACTAATATAATGTAAGTCAGCAATTTTATGGAGGGCAATTTTATGGCTCGCAGGATTTTGTGCTTTGCGCTCTGTCTGGCGCTCGTATTCAGCCTCGGCGTCACCGCCGCCGCGGCGGAGGGCTCAGACCTCACCGCGCTCACCGTGGAGGCCGGAGAGTATGAGCTCGGCTTCAGCATGGATAACATGCTCTACAAATCGGGCTCCACCGGCCCGAGCATAACCACAACGGCCGACTGGTCGCCCGAGCAGCCTTCCAGGCTCTGGGCATTTGACATATCCGCCGCCACGGGCGGCGAAATCGCGCAGGACGGCCCGGAAATCACCGTCGGGCGCGTCACTCTCACGCAGTGCGAAGGGACGCCGGGCGTATTCAGCCTTGCGGAGGACAGCGCTCTCAGCAAGGTTGAAAACGCCGCCTCCGTCCCCGTCTATCTCCGCGAGACCGGGTACGGCAGCGCGTACCTGAGCGCGGAGCTGAGCGTCACGCTCGGCGGCGAAACATACTCCGGCACGGCGCGCGTGGGCTTCAGCGTCAGGGAAAAGGCCCCGACCGCCCTGCGGTTTTACGCCGGCAGCGCGCTTACCGGGCAGATAGCCGAGGACTCGACGGTCGGCTGGCGCCAGCTCGACGGCGGCACGGTATACCTGACAAAGGAAGGCGGGTTCTCGGACGGGGAGCTCACCGAGCTGGAAATATGGGTCGATGGCGAGATTTTCAATAATTACACCGTGGACGGGGACTGCATTTCGCTCAGCCTCCCCGCGCCGGATGATATATACTATGTCAACGTAAATTGCGGCACGGATTTTTCAGGCTTCTCCGTTTCCTGGCTGGTGCCGTGCGTATCCTTTGACCTGCCGGGCCGCGAGGGCTATACCGCCGGCATCGTGGACGAAACGGGCAGGATGGCGCTGAGCGGAAGCACCAGCACGCAGTTCACTGCGGGCGAGTGGTCGGAGGGCAGCCCGAGGGAGCTCATTCGCAGCTTCACGGCCGAGGTCTGGAAGGACGGGAGCGAGGCCGGGGACGCGGACATAACCTTTAACCGATTCCGCCTCGAGCAGCTTGGCGGCGAGAGCGGGGTATTCAGCTTTGAGTGGGAGGAAACCGTGCTTGAAAAGAAGCCCGCGCCCGGGGAGAGCATTGCGCTCTACGCCGCGAAGGGCGGCACGGGCATAGCGGTGGTATACGCCGACGTCACCGTGACCATGGGCGGTGGGAGCTATGATACCACGCTTGTCTGGAGCGCCGGCTTCGAGCCCATGCCCGACAGCGCCCTCAAATTCTACGCCGACAGCGCGCTTACCGAGCGCCTTGAGCAGGGCGTGCAATACTCCTACTACCAGCTCCCCGAAAGGGCCGTCTATCTGACGGGCTTTTCCGACGCCGCCGGGCTCGAAATCCGCTCCGGCGGGCAGGAGGCCGGATATACGCTCATGGAGGACGGCAGGAGCGTCAGGATAGAGCTCAGCGACCCGGGCTACAACGGCAGATACACGCTCGCCGCCTACGCCGGGATGGACTCCGCGTCTCTCAGCATCGTAGCGAGGCCTCAGGCGAGCACCGTCGCGGTGGAGCACGGCGGCAGGACCTATGTCGCGGGCTTTATACTGGACTTCAACGGCGCCATACTCATAGACGAAAATCCGAGCGCCATGAACGGCGGCTCTACGGACATCGATCCCCAGCCGGACGCGGACTGGGAGTCCCGCGGCACAATGGAGGCCGGCATCGGCGTCCGCTGCTACGACGAAGAAGGCGGCGTTTACTACGAGCTGGACAAGGGCAACGCCGTAAAGCTGAAAGTAAACCGCTATTACATCGAAACGTACTACGGCAAGTGCGAGGGCTTTGAGCAGACCTTCAGCTTCGCGCCGGACAGGCTTGTCACGAGCGTGGAAAACCCCGGCAACGGTGGGGTGAACCTCTATGTCAAGCCCGGCTACGACGCGGTGGCCATGGTATACGCCGACGTGACCATCACCGCCGGCGGCGAGAGCTGGGACGCTACCGTCGGCTTCGGCCAGCAGATCGGCCGGGTGGAGAGAGTAAGCGTAACCCGCCCGGAAGGCGACACGGTCGAGGCGCTCAACGCATATTTAGCGGAGATCGCGCAGAGCATAGACTCGGAGACCCGCTACGACATCACCCTTGCGCCGGGCCGCTATGAGGGCACGATCGTGCTGCCCAAAGACTTCGGCGTGAGCGGCGGCATGTTCGGCGAGGTCAACCTCATCGGCAGCAGCAGCCGGACAGTGTTGGAGAGCGTGGACTTGAACGGCGGCGTGCTGTCTCTTCAGGGCGTGGACTTTGTCTCCGGCGGGCAGGAGAGCGCGCTTTATAACGGCTTTGCCCACGCGCAGCGCTGCTCCTTCACCGGCTATGAAATTGCGCTCGACGCTACCGCAAGCACAATAGCGGCAAGCTTCTGCGTCTTTGCCGGCAACGGCACGGCCTTCAGGCTCAAGCTTGAGCAGGGCTTCATGAGCAGCTCGAGCTCCAGCTGGGCCTATAACACCTTCATCGACAACGGCACGGCCATGCAGTTCATAAGCTTCAACGACATTGTCACGCCCTACTTCTTCCGCATCATAGAGAGCAACTTTATCGACAACGATACGGACTGTGACCTGCAGTGCCCGGCCACGCTTTATTTCCACAGCAACTACTTCGGCCAGCGGGGCAGCCGCGCGAGCGAGGACACGGCGGCCTTTTACGCGGAGTTCTATTCCGCCATGAACGGCGGCGGGAACCTGAATAACCTTGTGAAAAAGACCACGCCAAATGTCGAGTACGCCGACCGCAGCGAGTCCAAGGTCGTCACAAACCCGCGCTGGCACAACCCCTGCGAGCTTGTAGGCGTCAGCTTTTCCACCCTGCCCGGCGGCTCGGCGTCCTCCGGCGACGGCGCCGCGGCCTTCGCCGCGGGCGAAAACTACCTCACCATAGACTGGGACTTCCCCACGGACATCCCGGAAGAGGACGCGGTGGGGCTTATGATCTCCGCCGAGGCCTTTGCCGAGGCCACGGAAGCCGACAGGGTCATCAACATCGTGGACGAGGAAGGGAACGTCATCGCATCCTGGAATTTCGGCGCCGAGGCCCATGAGCTCGATGGCGAGTTCAACGCAGCCGTCACCGTCACGAAATCCGCGGACGGCAAAACGAGCGTCACGGTGCAGGCGTCGGACGAAGTCCTCTCCGCGCTGTTGCCCACGCTGACCGTGCCGGGCGCGAACGGCGGCGTGCAGCACGGCGGCGAGGGCGTCGCCTCCGACAGTGCGGACGGCTCCGTCAGCTTTGTTGCGGGGAGCTCCGGCGAATATGAGATAGGCGAGGACATCGAGGAGACAAAGCCCGAGGAGCCCGAGGAGCCTGAAACGCCTGTCACGCCTGGAACGCCCGTCGCGCCGGAGGAGCCCGAAGAACCCGAGGAGCCCGCGCTGAGCTTTGATGACGTGCAGAGCGGCAGCTGGTTTTATGAATACGTCGCCTATGTTGTGGAAAACGGCCTTATGGAGGGCCTTTCGGGCACTGAATTCGACCCCGAGGGCGGCATGACCCGCGCCATGTTCTGGGCGGTGCTCGGCCGCATGGATGGCGAGACCATAACCGGCGCGCAGTGGATAGAGACGGCGCGCGAATGGGCGACGGCCTCCGGCGTCAGCGACGGCAGCAGCGCCGGGGCGCTTATAACCCGCGAGCAGATGGCGGCCATGCTCTACCGCTTTGCGGGGAGCCCGGCGTCCGGCGGCAGCCTTGAGGACTACGCCGACGCCGGCAGCGTCTCCGCCTGGGCGCGCGAGGCCATGCTCTGGGCCGTCGAAAACGGCGTGATAAACGGCATGGACGGCACGCTCAGCCCCGGCGGCACGGCCACCCGCGCCCAGGCCGCAGCCATGCTGACGAGATTTGCCGGCCTGAGCCCGGCATAAAGGAGGCGGAGAGATGTACGAGCTGATAAAACTGAGCCCCAGCGCCTGCTACATTGCCTCGCCGGCCAAGATAGGCGTATACGTCCCCGGCGATGGCGGGGTATACCTCATCGACGCCGGCTCGGACAAGGACGCGGGCCGCCGCGCGCGCAAGGCGCTCGACGAGCAGGGCTGGACATTGCGCGGCATACTTGTCACGCACTCGAACGCCGATCACATCGGCGGCTGCCAGTACCTGCAAAGGCAGACCGGCTGCAAGATTTTTGCGCCCGGCATCGAGGCCGAGTTCACGCGCTCTCCGCTGCTCGAGCCAAGCTTCCTCTACGGCGGCTATCCGCCAAAGCCGCTCAGGCACAAGTTCCTGATGGCCCAGCCGAGCGAGTGCTCGCCCATTACGGACGCGGATTTCCCCGAAGAAGTTAAAGCCATCCCCCTCCCCGGGCATTTCTTCGACCAGTGCGGCTATCTTCTGCCCGACGGCACGGCCTTTATAGCGGACTGTGTCTCCAGCCCGGAGACGCTTAAAAAATACGTGTTCCCCTTTGTATACGACGTCGCGGCCTACCTTGAAACGCTTGCGGCCCTGCCCGGCCTCGGCGCCGGAATGTACGTCCCTGCCCATGCCGGGCCCTGCGAGGACATCGCGCCGCTCGCCGAAATCAACCGGCAGAGCATTGAGCGCGCCGCGGAGCTCATACTCGGCCTCTGCGCGGAGCCGCGCTGCTTTGAGGACATACTCAAGGCCGCCTTTGACGAGTGCGGCCTCACGCTGGACTTCCAGCAGTACGTGCTTGTGGGCAGCACGATAAGGAGCTTCCTCGCCTGGCACCTCGATAACGGCCGGGTGACGGCCGAATTTGCGGATAACCGCCTGCTCTGGCGCCGCGCATAAACGGAACAAATTGCCTCCCTCTGCGTCTTACCACTATGGAATGGGCGCAGAGGGAGGTTTTTATGCAAACATTTTTGTATTATTTCAGAAGCGCGCTGCCGCTGCTCGCCGCGGCCGCAGTGCTCGGCGCGGCGGCGTATTTTATCGCGCTGGCGGTTTTAAAGCGCCGCGGACGGTGCCTTTCCGGCGCGTGGAAGCTCCATCTGTTAGTGAGCTGCGTGTACGTCCTTGCGCTTTTCATGCTGCTCATCGTGCGCGGGGACGGCTTTTCCTTAGACGGCTACGGCTGGCTGAGCCTCGACCTTTTTCACGAGTACCGTCTGCTTGTGCGGGAGTTTACGCCAAACGGCTTTATAAACATCGGCATGAACATACTCATATTCGTGCCCTTCGGCTTCCTCTTCGCGCTGCCCTTCGGCGAGAGCCGAAGGCGCTGGCTTGTGCTGCCGCTCGGGCTCCTGGCTACGCTTGCGGTGGAGGCCGTGCAGCTCGCCGCGCGCAGCGGCGTCGCCGATGTGGACGATGTTTTCAATAACTTCCTCGGCGTAGCCTGCGGCTTTGCCCTCGCCCGGCTGTGCATGAATATACGCGCAAGGCGCGCCTCCAGGTCCGTGCTCTGCGCGCTTGCGGCGCTGCTCTGCCTCGCGCCGCCCTTCGCCGCCTGGGGCATTTCCGGCCTTTCCGACTACGGCGCGAGCGACTATGAGAGCGGCGGGCGCGACCCGGTGACCGGCGAGATAAGCTTTTCGAGCGAGGCGCTGGACTTTATCGAGGGCGGGCCGGAGACCTTTGCGTACTACTCCACGCCCGGCGGCACGCTTGCGGACGCGCGTGAGTGCGCCTCGGAGTTCTTTGCGCGCTTCGGCGGCGCCATCGAGAGCGAGGAGCTCTACGACAGCCTTGCATATCTGCGCGGCGGCCCGAACTACGTAACGTACAACTATGCCGGCCCGGTCATCGAATACTGCGCCGGCGGCAGCCTTGAGCTCTCCGAGGCCGCCGTGCGGGCCCTGCTCGGCGAATGGGGGCTCGGCATCCCCGAGGCCGCGGAATTTGAGCTGCTCGGTGAGGAGAGCTGCCGCTTTACGCTCTACCCGGACGGCCGCCTCGGCGGGACGGTGAGCGTCGATACCCACGGCGGGGCCGTGCGCGCCGGCTTCGCGCTCTTTGAGCTCAGCGAGGCCGGCAGCTCCGCCATGCTCACGCGGGCCGATTGCGAGGCGCTGCTGCGCCGCGGCGCCTACGGCGGCTGGATTGAAAGCGCCGGAGAGCCGCTCGAGATAAGCTCCGCCGCCATAGAGTACGACCTCGACAGCAAGGGCGTATACCGCCCCTTCCTGAGGCTCGATTCCGGCGACAGAAGCCTGTATCTGAGCCTGCCGGAGGCATAAAAAGGCCCGGCCTGAGTTTTCAGGCCGGGTATTTCTGTTACATTGAGCCTATCAGCTCGACTATCACCTTGCCGACGGCTTCGGCGAACTGGCTTATCGACCGGATGCGGACAAGCTCGCGGCCGTAGATGCGCCGCGCGTTTGGAAGCTCCGACTCCTCGCCGGTGAATACGCACATCACGCTCACGCCAAGGCGGCGCAGGCGCTCGACCTCGGTGGAGGAGTCCGCCACGCCGGCCTCGCTCTGGTATTCCCTGAGGCGGCCGTCCGGGCCGTTTATCTTTTTTACGTCGTTCGGGCTGCAGTCCGAGAGGGTTATGAGCAGCCGCCGCTCATAGGGCGTGTGGCTCAGGAGGTACTCCTCGGCGCGGAGGGCAAGCCCGTCGCGGTTAAAGCCCGCCGCGGCGTATTCAAAGACGGCGGAATTCTTCTCCGGCTCGTCGTAGTCGCGGTATATCCTGAACACGGTGCAGGCGTCCACGGTGCAGAATGAGCTCACGCGCACGGGCAGCCCGCAGCGGGTCAGGCTCTCCGCAAGGATATAGGCCTGGGCCGCGACCTTCTCCTGGCGCTGGAGCTGGCTGGCCGAGCCGTCGAGCAGCACGTCCACGGAGAGCTCGGTGTCCGTCGTGCGCTCGTGCTTTTCAAAAACGCGGTTGTCGTTGAGATACACCCCGCGCCATACCACCGGCGCTTTGAGGCGGCCGGCACGGGACTTGACCATGGCGTCGTCAAGGTGCACAAGGATGCAGTTGCGCACGCGTTCCGTGAGGCGGATAATTGCGAGGCGGTGGGCGATGATGCCGTCCTCGTAGTATTTGCGGTTGAGCTGCGCCTGGTTTTTGCTGACCTTGCGCTGCAGAAGGACCTCGCCGTCGCTTACGCGGTCGCCGAGCTCGCCGCGGGTGAAGTGCAGCATGCAGCCGCTGTGCCTGTCCCTGCAGAGGCGGTCCTCGATCTCGCCGTTCTCGCGCGGGCCGAACATCGGCTCGCCGAAGCAGTCGGCCACAAAATGGCGCAGCTGCTCGGGCGAGCGCTCGCCGGTTATGCGCCCGAAGGTGCTGAGCTTGCCGCGCTTTACGCTCTTGAGCTCCTTTGAGCTCACGCGCGCGCCGAGGAAATAGCGCTTGCGCCCTATGCCGCCCATGAACTGCGGCAGCTTGGCCAGGCTCTCACGGCGGAGCATGCCGCCGGTGATGCCGAAGTAGTCCCTGAGTATGGCCTTCATGCGCTCTACAAGCTGCTCGCTCGTGAGCTCCGGCGGGAATTCAAGCGCGGCGAGTATCTGCTCCTCCCTGTCCGTGAGCTTGTGCCGCCCGCCGGCTATGCGGCGGTAGTGCTCGAGCTTGAGCCGGTCGGCGGCCGGCAGGTCAAGCTCATGCCAGCCCTCGGCCTGGGCGAGGATCATCCGCGCGTAGCCCACGCGCAGAAGCCGCAGCGCCGGGCGGTCCTTTACGGCGCGCTGGTAGGCGCAGTTTTCAAGCCCGGTCCAGAACAGGTCCTGCCAGACCTCGCCCTGCGGCGCGTTCTCCATCGCGTCCAGAAGCCGCTTTATGGTGCCGTAGTCGTAGTATTTATAAACCGCGCCGACGATGCTGTTCATATATACGTCGGCGTAGCCGTCCGAGTCGTAGGCGCGGGAGGTCGGGTGCAGGCCGTAGTCGCCGGCGGCGTTCCAGATAAGGTTGGTCGCGCGGCGCTGCTGCTGCTCCTGCTCACGCTCGCTCAGCTCCTCGTGAGCCTTCCTGAGCGCGCACATCAGTCAAAAAGGCCGCTGCGGCCGAGGTCGGCGGGGATGCGGGAGGTTATCACGTCCTCGACCAGTTTGCGCTCAAAGGGGTCGAAGGCCTTGTTTACAATGCCCATGCGCAGGCTCTCCACCGCGTTCAGGCCGTGCGCCATGAGGTCAACCGCGCTCATAAGGCCGCGCAGGTCGAGCGCCTTTGTAGATATCTCCGCGCTGTCCACCTTGCGGCGCAGGTCGGAGTAGAGCCCCGTGAACTGCTCGGCCCAGCTGTCCTTCAGCGTCGGATGCTCGCGCTTGAGCAGCTTTTTGAGGTTCTCGGCGGAGATGGGCGGCATCTCTATGACGACAAAGCGGCTGACCAGGGCCTCGTTGAGCTCGCGCGTGCCGGCGTAGCCGTAGTTCATTGTGCCGATAAAGCGCGTGGCCTCGTCCATGTGTATGCGGTCGTAGCCGGGCACGTCTATCACTCGGCGGAAGTCCAGCGTGGCGTGCAGCACGGCGAGGGACTCGTTCTTGGCCATGTTTATCTCGTCGAGGACGCCGAAGCCGCCGAGGGTGGCGCACTGAGTTATCGGGCCGGGACGGAAGCTGACCTCGCCGTTTTTGAACGTGTCGGTGCCTATCAGCGAGGCCGCGTCGGTGTTTATATAAAAGCTGACGTCCCAGCTCGGGCGGCCGAAGGCGGCCGCAAGGTTCTCGGCTAAGACGTTCTTGCCCGTGGCCTTGGGGCCTACAAGCAGCAGGTTTTCGCCGCAGAGCAGCGCTGTGGCCGCCGCCTCCCATATTTCCTTGCCGTAATAGTCGAAGCGCGGCCTGTCCTGCATGCGCAGCCCGGCCTCGGAGGGCACCGGATGCGCGGCGCGGAATTCCTCAATGGCGGATATGATTGCGGGGTCTATGCCCTCGCGGCGAAGAAAGTCAAGCATGTCGCTGCCTCCTTAACACAAATTTAAGCCTTACGATTAAACGCCTGTTTACCAGACGATTCTATCACATTTTTAAAATATGTCAAAAGTTTTTGCCGCTTTTTCCTCTGCGCATTTTGTTTGACTATGCGCGGGATATATGTTAAACTGTGGACGAAATCTTTTGGCTATTTAAACAGGCCTGACTTTGATTTGACCAGGCTTTTTGTCTAAAAATACGTCACAGGAGGTAAAACTTCATGCTCAGGACCATAGAGATAAAGCAGAGCGTCTTTGCGAACAACGAGCGGGACGCCGACGGGCTGCGCGCCTTCCTCAAGGAGAAGGGCGTTTTTCTGCTCAACCTGATGAGCTCGCCCGGCTCCGGCAAGACCACGACGCTTGTAAAGACCATCGCCGCGCTCAGGGACGAGCTGCGCATAGGCATCATCGAGGCGGACATAGATTCCGACGTCGACGCGCACACGGTCGAGCGCGCCGGGGCCAGGGCCGTGCAGCTGCACACGGGCGGCATGTGCCACCTCACCGCGGAGATGACGCGCCAGGGCGTGGACGCGCTGGGCGTGGAGAACATGGACCTCGCCATACTCGAAAACGTCGGCAACCTTGTCTGCCCCGCCGAGTTCGACACCGGCTCCGCCAAAAACGCCATGATCCTCTCCGTGCCCGAGGGGGACGACAAGCCCCTCAAGTACCCGCTCATGTTCGAGGTCTGCGACGTGCTGGTGATAAACAAGATAGACGTCCTGCCCTACTTTGACTTCAACCTGGAGGCTGTGACCGAGCGGGCCAGGAAGCGCAACCCGAGGATAGAGATAATACCCATAAGCGCCAAGACCGGCGAGGGCGTGGACAAATGGTGCGACTGGCTGCGCCGCGCCGTTAAAGAGTGGAAAGAGGGCTGAAAGCCCGTCAGCAGGTTAACATGATAAATAATATAAAAGTAAAGGGGGAACGCAGATGAGACCTGCGATACTCAAGCTGGCCACAAAAATAAGCCTCGAGTGCGGCACCTACACCGGTGTCACGCCCAACGACCCCGAGTATAAGATACTCGAGCCCGTAATCACCGACGAAATGGCCGAAATCGCCATGGGCCTCAAGGTGCGCAAGTACGTCTCCGCCGCCGAGGTGGCGAAGAAGGTCAAAAAGCCGCTCGAGCGCGTTACGGAGGTGCTCTATGAGCTTACGCAGATAGGCCTTTGCCGCGTGAGCCTCAAGGACGGGGAGGACAAGTTCTTCCTGCCCATATGGGTGCC
>CALWYQ010000153.1 GCA_944385815.1 uncultured Oscillospiraceae bacterium
TTCCCACGATGCGCGCGAGCAGCGGGCGGTGGACCGTAATTGCGCCCCTGGGGCAGAATTCCTGGCAGCAAAAGCAGCGGATGCAGAGCTTTTCGTCTATTTTCGCCTTATTTTTGACCACCTGCGCGGCCTTCGCCGGGCAGACCTCGGCGCATTTGCCGCAGCCGACGCACATGGAACGGTTTACCCTGGGCCCGGTGCCGAAGCCGCGCCGCAGGAAGGCGCGGAGCCAGGGGCTCTGGCTCGAGAAGTTTATGTTCCTGCTGCGCGGGACGTGCTCGAAGTCGGCGATGAAAAAGCGCTCGGGCTCGCCGTATATCTCAAGCTCGCGCCAGTCGGCGGGGCAGAGGCCGCGCCTTATGCTCTCCGCGACGGTCTGCACGTCGGAGCTCTCCAGATTTATGAGGTGCGCGCAGAGCAGGTCGGCGTTGAAGGGCGTGTCCGCCGCTATGAGCGCGCCCATGTGCCGCGGCGTGCCGTGCGAGGGGCCGTTGCCCTCCATGCACTCGACGGCGTCCACAAGCGTGAGGCGCGGCGCGTTGTAGAGCGCGAGGTCTACAAGCTGGGAGCAGAAGTCCTCGAGGCTCTGGTGGAGGTAGTGCATTTCCGGCTTGCGCGTGCCGGGGATGGAGCCGAAGAAGTTTTTAACGGCGCAGGTCATGTTGGCCATGCCGTGGGTCTTGAGCTTGGCGAAGTCGATTATCGCGTCGGCCCTGCTCAGCCAGGCCGTGTAGGGGAAGCGCTTTATTGTCCGTCCCTCGGGGAAAACGGCCTCCATGGTCGAAAAGTCCTCGTTGAGCTCGCCGCCGGATTTAATAACGGCCTCCATGCCGGTGCCGGAGTAGACCGCGTGTATCCAGGCCGCCGTGAAGGGGCCGCCGGAGCTGTCCCCGACCACGACGCGCGCGCCGAGGCCGCGGAGTATGCGCGTGAGCGCGGCCAGGCACTCCGGGTGCGTCACCGCGGCGGTTTCCGGCGCAAGGCGCTGGATGAGATTGGTTTTTACGGCGACGGTCATGCCGGGCTCCACCCAGCCGAGGCCGCCCACGGCGTCTATCGCCTCCCTCAGCGCGGCCTCAACGCGCTCCGGGGAGTAGTCCCCGCAGGGGACTATGCTGACGTTTGCGGACAAGTGTGGTCGTCTCCTTTCGGTAAAAGGTACAAATATTAATAAAATTATGGAATGAGACTATGCAACGAGCATATTTTGTGATATCATAAAAACAGCCGCCTGGGAGATGCGGAAAACTCTGAGGGAAGGACTGAATGGCATGACGATAAGCATAACCCGCACGACCGCCCCTAAGGAGAAAGTCGCGAGCGACAAGCTCGGCTTCGGCAAGGTATTCTCCGACCACATGTTCCTCATGAACTACGACGCGGGGGAGGGTTGGCACGACCCGCGCATAGTCCCCTATGGACCCATCGAGCTTATGCCCTGCGCCAACGTGCTCCACTACGCGCAGGAGATTTTTGAGGGCCTCAAGGCCTACCGCACGGCGGAGGGCACGGTGCAGCTCTTCCGCCCGACAGAGAACATAAAGCGCATGAACAACTCGGCCCTGCGCATGTGCATCCCCGAGGTGCCGGAGGACATCTACCTCGAGGCGCTCAAGACCCTTGTCACCGTGGACGAGAGCTGGGTGCCGCACGAATACGGCACGAGCCTGTATCTGCGCCCCTTCATCATAGCGACGGACGCGCAGCTTGGCGTCCACGCCGGGCACCACTACCTCTTCTGCATCATCGCGTCCCCCTCCGGCAGCTACTATGCCGGCGGCATAGACCCGGTGCGGATAATGATTGAAAGCCGAGACGTGCGCGCGGTGCGCGGCGGCACGGGCTACGCAAAATGCGGCGGCAACTACGCCGCGAGTATGCGCGCCGGCGAGGAGGCCGAGAAAAAGGGCTTTGCCCAGGTGCTCTGGCTTGACGGCGTGAACATGAAGTACATAGAGGAAGTCGGCGCGATGAACGTCATGTTCAAGATAAACGGCAAGGTCGTAACGCCGGACATCTCCGGCGGCACCGTCCTGCCCGGCATCACGCGCAAGAGCTGCATCGAGGTGCTCAAGGACTGGGGCTATGAGGTCGAGGAGCGCAACATCTCCGTAGACGAGCTCATAGAGGCCGCCGAGAGCGGCGCTCTCGAGGAGGCCTGGGGCTGCGGCACGGCCGCCGTCGTTTCGCCCATGGGCGTCCTGGCCTACAAGGACGTAGAGCACGTCATTAATGATAACAAAATCGGCCCGCTTACGCAACGCCTTTATGACGAGCTGACCGGCATCCAGTGGGGCAAGGTCCCCGACACAAGGGGCTGGATAGTCAAGGTCTGCTGAAGCCGCAGCCGCAAAATGTCCGGGAATTTCATTCCCGGACATTTTTGCGCCTTTTGTGGTGAAACACATGTGGTGCTTCCTGCGTCTAACCCTTGCCTCAGGGCAAAAACTGAAAGGAAAGACGCCAATGGAAACCAAAACCGCAAACAGAACAGTTAAGGCGCTGCTCGGCGCCGCCGCCGTAATACTCATACTCGGCGTTATCTCGAGCTGCGCGCTCGGCGCGCTCGCCCTCAGGCGCATCGAGGCGCAGGGCGCGGAATTCACCGAGCTGGCGGCGAGGCTCAACTCCATAATCGGCTCGTCGAGCGATGAGGTGACGCAGGAAAACGACGTCGCCGTGGCCGGCGAGTACTGGATACGCGCAACAACGCCCATCTCAGACGCATACATAAGCGGAGACGCCTCCGGCCTTGACAGCCGCCAGGCCGAAACGCTGAAGCTGGCCTCGGAGGTGCTCGACTCCATAATCGAGGAGGGCATGACCGGTTTTGAAAAGGAGAAGGCCGTCTACGACTGGATGTGCGCAAACCTCGGCCATGAGAGCGGCATAACCACCGT
Source organism: uncultured Oscillospiraceae bacterium (assembly GCA_944385815.1). Lineage (GTDB taxonomy): Bacteria > Bacillota > Clostridia > Oscillospirales > Oscillospiraceae > Scatomorpha. Next base: position 2,901 of record CALWYQ010000153.1, read on the forward strand.
CGTGCCCACGGCGAGCGAGTATTCCGCCGAGCCCTACGGCGTGCTCAAGTACGGGCAGGCCGTCTGCGTGGGCTATGCCACGACCTTCAGGCTGTTCATGCAGATGCTGGGCCTCGACTGCATGGTGGTGCACAACTCCTACCACAGCTGGGACCTTGTGAAGTTGGACGACGGCGAGTGGTACCACGTGGACATCTACTCCGACGCCGGCAGCGGCAATTACGCCAACTTCAACATGAACGACGCCCTCGCGGCCTACGGCCACGACTGGGACACCAGCTTCTTCCCCGCGGCGGAGGGCCTGGAGTACTGCTACGCCTACATGAACGCCGAGCCGCTCGCGGACATCTACGCCATACCGGGCCTGGTGCGCGAGAAGCTTGACGCCGGCGGGACCTGGAGCCTCTATTACCTCACGGACAGCGGCGGGGAGGCAAAGACTGTGCTCGACGCGCTGCTCTCGCGCGTGAGCGACGCCGCGTCGAACGCCGGGACGATGGCCGGCCGCGACCTTTTCCTCGACTACTACTGCTACCCGCTCGGCGACCAGCTCCTTATCGTGCTCATACTCAACGAGTACGGCGCGGAGGAGGAGCCCGAGCTCGACCCGGAGGCCTTTGAGCGCATCGACGAGGCCGTCAACGGGGCCTTCGGCGACGTGTACGGGGACTGGGATATAATTGATGATGTAATTGACAGCGAAATGCCGGAGTTAGGGGTGATTTATGAATGAAGCGGGCGCTGATACTGCTCCTTGCGGCGCTGCTCACGCTCTCCGCCGGCTGCGGAGCGCCGGGCGGGGGCGGCGGCGTTGACCCCGTCCGCCTGGGCGCGGAGCTGACTGAAAAGGCGGCGGGGCTGCCGCCGATGGAGACGGTGGAGAACGACGCGGAGCTCTTCCGCTACCTCTCCGACATGGACTACTCCCTGGTCTCGGGCTATTACCTCGCCTACGCCGCCTCGGGCAGCGCGGAGGAGATAGCCGTGCTGAGCCTGAAGGACGCCGCCGACAGCGAGGCCGCCCGCGCCTCGCTCGAGCGGCACCTCGCCGGCCGGCTGGGGCTCTTCCGCGTATATGAACCCGAGGAGGCCGCGCTGGTGGAAAACGCCGTGATAGCCGTCTCCGGCGGCACGCTCGGCCTTTTCGTCTGCGATAACGCCGGCGAGCTCGGCCGCGCGTTCAGGGAGAGCGCCTGAGCGGAAACAGAAAATGGCCGTCCCAACGGGACGGCCATTCCTTTTGCTCAGCCGCGCTCTATGGGCCGCGGCGGAGTTAAGTATTCGCTTTTCGCGCCTTATTTCGCAAGGACGCGGCCGGCGCGCTTCTTGCCGTAGACGACCAGGGCGCACACATAGAACACCATGAAGCAGACGCCGATGATGTAGGCGATGTTCCAGGGCAGGTGGAAGCCGATGGTGGCATTGGCAATGTAAGTCGAGCAGATGAAGGCGTAGAAGCAGCCCGGGATGAGCGGGATCCAGGCGAACTTGCCCTTGCCGTTCTCGAACATCCAGACGGTGATGGCGAGGAAGGCAAACAGGCTGAGGGTCTGGTTGGACCAGGCGAAGTAACGCCACAGGATGTTGAAGCCGTTGGAGTCCATCTTGGCCCAGACGATGATTGCCGCGACGAGGGCAAACACCGGCACAGCCAGCATCAGGCGCTTGCTGTTGGACTGCTGCTTGATGTGGAAGGTATCGGCGAGGGACATACGCAGGGAGCGCAGTGCCGTGTCGCCGGAGGTGATGGGCAGGACGATAACACCGAGGATGGCGATGGTGCCGCCAATGCCGCCAAGGATATCACGGCAGACGACGCCGACCGCAGCAGTGGCGCTGCCGGCAACGACCGGCTGCAGGCCGAGGTTGTACACGCCCATAGCACCAGCAGCCCAAACCATGGCGATGAAGCCTTCGAGGATCATCATCCAGTAGAAGGTGTAGGTGCCCTGACGCTCGCTCTTCATGGTGCGAGAGATGATGGCAGTCTGGGTGGAGTGGAAACCAGACAGAATGCCGCACGCAACCGTGACGAAGAAGACGGGCAGGAAGTGGCCGCCGACAGCGGTGTACTCGGCGATGGAGCCGGCCACCTGGCCGGTGCCGCCGTTACCGAAGACGGTGCCGAAGTAATCAGAGTAGTTGAAGGTGTCGCTGACCCAGGGAGTATCCCAGAGCTCTATCAGGGGGTAGCCCTTCGCAAAGATGCCGACGAACACGCCGACAGCGGAGAAGAGCAGGATGGCGCCGAAAATCGGGTAGATACGGCCGATGATGGCGTCTATCGGGAACACGGTGGCAACGAGGTAGTACAGGAAGATGACACCGTAGATAACCCAAGTAGCCCAGTCAGTGGCAGCGCCGCTGCGGTGGAAAACCTGAGTAGCGGCTATGTCGCCAGGGGTGTAAACGAACACCGCGCCGACGAGCAGGAGCAGCAGGCACAGGAATATGTTATACACCGTGTAGACGCCCTTGTTGGAGTACTTTTTAATCATATCCGGCATCTGGGTGCCGCCGTCGCGCAGGCAGATCATGCCGCTGAAGTAGTCGTGCATGGCGCCGCCGATGACGTTGCCGATGGGGATGGTGATGAAGGCAATGGGTCCAAAGAGGATGCCCTGGATGGGTCCGAGGATGGGGCCAGTGCCTGCAATGTTCAGAAGGTTGATAAGGCTGTTCTTCCAGCCGCGCATCGGGACGTAGTCAACGCCGTCCTGCTTGGTGTACGCGGGAGTCTGACGGTCATCGGGTCCAAAGACGTGCTCGCAGAGCTTGCTGTAGAGCGCCGCGCCGACGAACAAGATAACCAGACCGATAATGAAAGTTACCATAAACTCACACTCCTTTTAGTTTTGTTCCTCTCTTTACGGTTTGGGGTGGAATATGAAATACAGGCACGCTAAGCGCCGGACGCCATAGATCGCCCACCGCGCAGCGCGGCTTTACAGCCTTGCGCCTGATATTCACTCGTTTGCTGCGCAGGTGCGTCCGAGCGTCTACGGTATCGCAGACGCAAAAGCGCGCGTGCGCTTTGTGAGCAGCGCACGCGGCAGTCCCGCCCCCGCGCTGCGCTTTGCCCATTTACACTATGTTCACGGCTTCGTGAACAAATCATGAACACCCATAATATAATGGAAGGCCCCAAAATAATCAATATCTTCTTGGTAAATTCTACGAATTGTCAAAAAATTGACCTCTCAAATTGCGGCATTTTTATCTAAATAGCTGTAAAGACACCCCAGCTCTTGCACCGCTTAAAGAGCTTATTTACAAGAGCTGAAAAATATAGTATTCTATTAAAATAGCGAGAAATTGAGAATTTGAGGTGGAACATATGACCGGACCGGCCGTATCCGGGCGCATTGAGGCCTGTGCAAGTTGTCTGTTTGGGCTGGAAGGACCTCTGGGCAATGAACTGAGGCACATGGGTATGGAAAATGTGTCGCCCGAAAACGGGCGCGTGCGCTTTGAAACGGACCCCGGCGGGCTTGCGCGCGTCAATATCTGCTCGCGGTTTGCCGAGCGCATATTGCTGGTGCTGGGCGAATTCCGGGCAGCGAGCTTCGACGAGCTCTTTGAGGGCGTGCGGGCGCTGCCGCTCGAGGACTGGATGCCGCGCGATGCGGCCTTCCCCGTCGAAGGCTGGAGCCTTGAGAGCGCGCTGCACTCCGTGCCCGACTGCCAGCGCATAATAAAGAAGGCCGCAGCGGCCAGGCTGGGTGCAAAGTACGGCCTGGGTTGGCTGCCAGAGAGCGGAAACGAGTACAAGCTCCGCTTCTCGATATACAAGGACGTCTGCCGCATACAGCTCGACACCTCCGGTACCGCGCTGCACAAGCGCGGCTACCGTCCGGCGCACAACGCGGCGCCTCTGCGCGAGACTCTGGCCGCGGCGATAGTGGACATAGCAGGCTACCGGGGACGCGGCGAGTTCTGCGACCCCTTCTGCGGCAGCGGGACCATAGCGATAGAAGCCGCGCTGGCGGCCAAAGGGCGCGCGCCGGGGCTCAACCGGCATTTCGCCGCCGAGCGCTGGCCGGTCATACCCGCGAACGTCTGGCGCGAAGAGCGCGAGGCCGCGCGAGCCAGGGAGTACAACGGAGAGTACAGAATCTACGCCTCGGACATAGACCCGGCGGCCGTGAAGCTCGCCCGCGAGAACGCGCGCCGCGCCGGTGTGGAGGAGCTCATCGAGTTCTCCGTCGGCGATGCCCGGCGCTTTGAACGGCGCACAGAAAACGGTGTCATCGTCACCAACCCCCCTTACGGCGAGCGCATGATGGAAAAGCGCGCCGCCGGGGAACTGCTCACCAGTTTCGGCGAGGCCTGGCGCTCACAGGATTCCTGGAGGCTCTGCCTCCTGACCTCCGATGAAGGAGCCGAACGTCTTTTAGGCGCTCGCGCGGACAAGCGTCGAAAATTGTACAACGGCATGATAAAGTGTACGCTATACATTTATAATAAAGTCAAGGCAGGTAGTTTGAACTGATGAAGCACCTCTTTGTGGTAAACCCTGTTGCGGGCAAGAGCAAGCCGGAGGACAAGATACGCCTTATACACGAGGCCGTCGGCCGTCTCCCCGCCGAGATGCGCGACGGGTCGCAGTTTGAGATATACGTAACCAACGCGCCAATGGACGCTGCCGGTAAGATAAGGGAAGACGCCGAAGCCAGCGATGAGCTGCGCGTCTACGCCTGCGGCGGCGACGGCACGCTCAACGAGTGCGTCAACGGGGCCGCGCTGCGTCCCAACGTGGCGGTGACCCATTTCCCCTGCGGTACGGGCAACGATTTCATCCGGACCTTTGGAGATGAAAAGTCGCGTTTTTCCGACATAGCCGAGCTGATTAACGGCGAAGTGCGGTCCTTCGACATCATCAGGTGCAACGACCGCTATGCCATCAACATCTGCTCGATGGGCATAGACGCGCGCGTCGGCACCGATGTACACAAGTACAGCGGCCTGCCCGTTGTGGGCGGCGCCGCCGGCTATGTAGTGAGCCTCGTCGCCAACTACTGCAAGGGCGTAAAGCAGCCCATGACAGTCAAAGTTGACGGGCTAGTCTGCGGACCGGAACTCAACCTCGTGTGCGTCTGCAACGGCCGCTTCTACGGCGGCGGCTTCAATCCCACGAACGACGCGCGCCCCGACGACGGCCTCATGGACGTGCTGGTCGCCTCCGGAGTGGGCCGCGCGAAGCTCCTCGGCGTCATATCAGGCTACGCTAAGGGCAAGTACAAGCTCTATCCCCAGTATATAACCTGCGTGCGAACCACCCACCTCGAAATTGAATGCCGCAACGTCGAGGTCATCAACATAGACGGTGAGGCCGAACACTCCCGCCGTGCGGTTATGGACCTCATCCCCGGCGGCGTGAACTTCATAGTCCCTCGTGACATG
>CALWYQ010000154.1 GCA_944385815.1 uncultured Oscillospiraceae bacterium
GGTCGTCCTCCGGCAGGCCGAGCGGCGCGGGGCTCTTGAAGATGGCGCGGGTATCCGGGTCGTCGAGCGGCACGCTGCGCACGTCGTAGCCGGTCATGTCCTCGAGCATCTTGAGCATGGTCGGGTCATCGTGGCCGAGCTCGTCTAACTTGAGCAGGTTTGCCTCCATGCTGTGATATTCAAAGTGGGTGGTAATTATCCCACTGCCCGGGTCGTCCGCCGGGTGCTGCACCGGGCAGAAATCCTCGACCTCCATGTCCTGCGGTATGACCACAAGGCCGCCGGGATGCTGTCCTGTGGTGCGCTTGACGCCGACAAGGCCCATGGCGAGCCGGCTCTCCTCGGCCTTTGAGAACTGAAGCCCGCGCTCCTCCTTGTATTTAAGGACGTAGCCATAGGCGGTTTTCTCGGCCAGGGTGCCTATGGTGCCGGCGCGGAAAACGTGGTCGCTGCCGAAGAGCTCTTCGGTATACTTATGCGCCTTTGCCTGATATTCGCCTGAGAAGTTCAAATCTATGTCTGGCACCTTGTCGCCGCCGAAGCCGAGGAAGGTCTCAAAGGGTATGTCAAAGCCCTCCTTCCTGAGCTTCGCGCCGCACTCGGGGCAGTCCCTGTCCGGCATGTCCGCGCCGCAGCCGTAGCCCTTCCCGGACTCAAAATCTGTGTAGTGGCAGTTCGGGCAGACATAGTGCGCGGGCAGGCTGTTGACCTCCGTAATGCCGGACATGTAGGCCACAAGGCTCGAGCCGACGCTGCCGCGGCTGCCGACAAGGTAGCCGTGCGCGTTTGAGTCGGCGACTAACTTCTGCGCGGACATGTAGATGACGTCGTAGTGGCGGGAAAGTATGTCGTGCAGCTCGGTCTCAACGCGCTCGGAGACGATTTCCGGCGGGTTCTCGCCGTAAATCTCGTGCATGCGGCCGTACACCAGCTCCTTGAGCTGGCCGTCGGAGTTCTCTATCCTGGGCGGGAAGAGCCCGTCCGGCAGGAGCTGTATCTCCTCGCACATGCCGGCGATATCGTTCGGGTTTTTTATTACCGCCTCATAGCACTCCCGCCGCCCGAGGTAGGCGAATTCCTCGAGCATCTCGTCCGTCGTGCGGAAATAGAGCGGGTTCGGCCTGTCCGCGTCGGAGAATTTTTTGGCCGCCAGCAGGATGCGCCTGTAAATCTCGTCCGAGGGATCGAGGAAGTGGACGTCCCCGGTGGCGACGAAGGGCTTTTCAAGCTCCTTCGCGAGGCGCACGACGCGCCGGTTGAGGTCGCGCAGGCCCTCGTCGTCGCGGACGGTGCCGTTTTCTACAAGGAAGCGGTTGTTCGCGAGCGGCATGACCTCAAAATAGTCGTAAAAGCCCGCAATTTTCCTCAGCTCCCTGTCCGGGGCGCCGCGCAGTATGCTGTCAAAGACCTCGCCGGCCTCGCAGGCGGAGCCGATGAGGAGGCCCTCGCGGTGCTCGGCAAGCAGGCTCTTGGGTATGACGGGGTTGCGCTGGTAGTGCTTGAGATAGCTCGCGGAGATGAGCTTGTAGAGGTTTTTAAGCCCCGTCTTGTTGCGGACAAGTATGCTTATATGCCTCACGCGGCGGCTGCCGGAGCCGGAAAGGCGGCTCATAAGCTCGTTTACGCCGCTCAGGCGCTCGACGCCCTGGTTGTGCAGCATGGGGATGAACTTGTCCATCATCCGCGCCACGACCTCCGCGTCGTCAAAGGCCCGGTGGTGGTTGAACTCTGGCAGGCCGAGGTGCTTGCTGACTATGTCCAGCTTGTGCCGCCTGAGCTCGGGCAGGAGCCGCTGGGCGAGGATAAGCGTGTCTATTACCACGGGCTTGAACTCTATGCCGCTGCGCTCGCAGGCCGCGGCCATAAAGCCGGTGTCAAAGCTCGCGTTGTGCGCGATGATAGGCCTGCCGCCGCAGAAGTCTATGAAGGCGCGCATTGCCTCGGCCTCGCCGGGCGCATCGGCCACGTCGCTGTCGCGTATGCCGGTGAGCTCGGTGATATTCGCCGGGATGTGCATGCCCGGGTTGACAAAGGTCGAGAAGGTCTCGAGCGTCCTCCCGCCGGAAAAGCGCACCGCGCCTATCTCGGTCAGGCGGTCCGTCACCGCGGAAAGGCCCGTGGTCTCCACGTCGAAGGCGATAAACTCCGCGTCGAGCGGCAGCTCGCTCTCGCCGCGCACGGCATAGCCGCCGTCCACGTCGTTTATGAAGTAGCCCTCTATGCCGTAGAGTATTTTTACGCCGTACTTCTTGCCGGCCTTGCTCATCTCGGGGAAGCTCTGCGCCGTGCCGTGGTCGGTCACGGCGACGGCCTTCATGCCCCAGGCCGCGGCGCGCTCAACAACCTTCGCCGGGTCGGGCAGGGCGTCGAGCGTGGAGTAGCGCGTGTGCAGGTGGAGCTCCACGCGCTTTTCGCCCTCGTGCGTGTCCGGGCGCAGAGTCTGCTCCGCGCCCTCTATGCTCAGCGGCTCTATGACCATGTCGCCATAGAACTTGTCAAAGTCCGGCTTGCCGCGGACCGTGACAAACATGCCCGGCTTGACCTTCCCGAGTATGCTCGCGTCCTCGCCGCGGCTGATGAATTTGCTTATGTGCAGGCTGCCGGTGCGGTCTGTCATGTCAAAGCTCAGTATGCTCGCGCCGCGCTTTTGTATCTCCCGGTTGCTGACGGCAAAAATCTCGCCCCTGACCGTGACATAGCCGCTCTCGAGCGTGACCGTGCTCATATCTACGGGCGTGTCGGACTTGCGCAGGGGCTTGCCGTAAAGGAGCCTGCCCTCAGCGGGCTTTTCCTTTGCCTGCTGCTGCGGGACAAGCCTCGGGCACTCTGCGTTGAGCGTGACCTTTGCAAGGCCGTACTGCGAGCGCAGGCTGTTTTCTATCGCCGCCGCGTCCCCGGGCGACACAACGGCGGCAAAGCTCGCGTCTACGGTCATCGTCAGCTCCGCCTCGTCTATAACGACGCTCTCCACCTCGGCCCTGTCGAGGCCGCCGGCGCTGCCGGCAAGCGGCTCGCAGCCCGGGAAAATGCTCAGGAAGGGTACCTTCACCGGCCCACCTCGCTCTCAACAAGCTCCACAAGCGCGTCGCATAGCCCCTCCTCGGGCACCCTGCGGATTATTTCGCCCTTTTTGAAGAGCAGGCCGCAGCCGCGGCCCCCGGCCACGCCGTAGTCCGCCTCCCTGGCCTCGCCCGGGCCGTTCACAACGCAGCCCATGACCGCCACGGTTATGTCCGCCTTCACGCCGGCGAGCCGCTCCTCCACCTCGTGGGCGAGGCCTATGAGGTCTATCTCCGTGCGCCCGCAGGTGGGGCAGCTCACAAGGCGCACGCCGCCGCCCCTCAGCCCGGCGGCCCTGAGTATGGCGATGCCCGCGCGGACCTCCTCCACGGGGTCGGCCGTGAGGGACACGCGGATCGTGTCGCCTATTCCCTCCATGAGCAGCGCGCCTATGCCGACGGCGGAGCGCACGATGCCGTTATAGGCCGTGCCCGTCTCGGTCACGCCGAGGTGCAGCGGGTACGGGAGCTCCTCGGCCGCGAGGCGGTAGGCCTCGACCGTGAGCGGCACGGAGCTGCTCTTGAGCGAGACGCAGATGTCGTCAAAGCCGCAGTCGTTCAAAAGGCGGATGTGGCCCCTGGCGCTCTCGACTATGGCCTCCGCGGTCGGGCGGCCGTATTTTTCGAGCAGGGGCTTTTCAAGGCTCCCGCCGTTAACGCCTATGCGTATGGGTATGTGCCGCGCGGCGCAGGCCGCCGCGACGGCCGCCACGCGCTCGCGCGAGCCTATGTTGCCGGGGTTTATGCGTATCTTGTCTATGCCGCGCGCGGCCGCCTCGAGGGCGAGCCGGTAGTCAAAGTGTATGTCCGCCACCAGCGGCAGCTCCGGGAAGCGCTCCTTTATCGCGCTTATCGCGCGCGCGGCGTCCATATTCGGCACGGCGAGGCGCACTATGTCGCAGCCGGCGGCGAGCAGCGCGCGTATCTGCGCGGAGACGGCCTCCACGTCCTCGGTATGTACGCTGCACATCGACTGCACCGAAACGGCAGCGCCCCCGCCTATGGGGACGCCGCCTGCGTTTATTCTCCTTGTCCTGTCTCTCGTATACATATCCTGACCCTCTGTTACTGCACTATAAGCCTCGAAATATCGTTATACATTATCACTACCATAAGCGCCAGCATGCAGACCATGCCCGCGGCGTGGATGTAGCCCTCATAGCGGTCCGGTATCCTCCTGCGCGCGACAAGCATCATGAGCGCGTTGAGCAGCACGAATAGCAGCCGGCAGCCGTCGAGCGCCGGGATGGGCAGCATGTTCATAACGGCGAGGTTCACCGCGATAAAGGCCACAAGATAGGCCACGTCCATGAGCGCCACGCCCATGCCGCTGCTCTCGGCGGTGGAATTGCCCACGTCGTTTATGAGGTCTACTATGCCCACAACGCCGGCCATCTCGTCAAGCCCCACAAGCCCGCTCACCAGGTCGCAGAGCACTATCCAGACCTGCCGCACAAAGTCCAGCGCGGAGTAGAAGGAGTACTTAAAGGTGTTGAAAAACGTCCGCTCCGTGGCGCCGAAGCCCAGGCCGTAGGTCATGCCGTTTTCGCCCTCATAGGGCGTAAAGGCGTAGTTTTCAAGCTCCACGCGCTCGCCGCCGCGCTCCAACACGATGTCGTGCACGCCCGTCGCGCTGCGCGAGAGATAGAGGCTGACGTTGCCGGAAAACCAGGTCCTGTGCCCGTCCACGGAGATTATCTCGTCGCCGGGCTGAAAGTCCTCCGCATACGGGCTTTCCGGGTCCACGGTGTCTATGACCGTGGTATTGAAGCCCCAGGCCTGGAAAAACACCACGCAGAGTATCAGGAAGCCCAGCAGGAAGTTCGCCGCGCAGCCCGCGACAAGGATTATGCACTTCTTCCACCAGGCCTGCACGGCGTAGCCGCGCGGGTCGCCGGTGTCCCCGTCCTCGCCCTCAAAGGCGCAGTAGCCGCCGATGGGAAGGCAGCGGACGGCGTACAGCGTCTCCTTCCCCTGCTTCTTCCAGATTGCGGGGCCCATGCCGAAGGAAAACTCGTTGACCCGCACATTCAGCAGCTTGCCCGCCGTATAGTGCCCTAACTCGTGGACAATAATCAGCACGCAGAAGGCAAGTATGGCTATTATCAAAAACATCAGGTATAGCGCTCCTTTACAAAGCGTCTGGCCTCGCCGTCAGACTCGATTATGTCCTCAAGGCCCGGCTCCTCAATAAAGCCTATGCCGGCGACCGCCTCGGCAACACAGTCGTATATCTCATTATACCCCAGGCGCCGCTTTAAAAACAGGTGTACGGCCTCCTCGTTCGCGGCGTTCATTACCGCCGCCGAGTTGCCGCCGCGCCGCGCGCATTCCATCGCGAGGGCGAGGCAGGGGGTGTTTTCAAGCTGCGGCTTCATAAAATGCAGCCCGGCCAGCTCCGTGAGCTCAAGGCGCTTGCAGCTGCTCCCGCGCCGCTCCGGCCAGGTGAGCGCGTACTGTATGGGCAGGCGCATGTCGGCCACGCCTAACTGGGCTATGACCGTGCCGTCCACAAGCTCCACCGCGGAGTGGACGACGCTCTCGGGGTGGATAAGCACCTCGATATCGTCCGGCGTGACGCCGAAGAGGTGCATGGCCTCGATGAACTCAAGGCCCTTGTTCATCATCGTCGCCGAGTCCACGGTTATCTTCGGGCCCATGCTCCAGTTCGGGTGGCGGAGCGCCTGCTCGGGCGTGACCGAGCTGGTCTCGCCGCGGGTTTTGCCGCGGAAGGGGCCGCCGGAGCCGGTCAGGAGTATCTTTTCAAGCTCCCGCTCTCGCCCGGCGAGGCACTGGAAGATGGCGCTGTGCTCGCTGTCAACGGGGATGAGCTCCGCGCCCTGCGCGCGGGCAAGCTTCATCACCATATCGCCCGCGCAGACCAGCGTCTCCTTGTTGGCGAGGGCTATGCGCCGCCCGGCGTAGATGGCGTCTATGGTCGGGCGGAGGCCCACCGCGCCCGAAACGGCCGTGACAACGCAGTCCACGCCCGGTATGGCCGCGGCGCAGCGCAGCCCGTCCTCCCCCGCGGGGAGCACGGTTATGCCGGTGCCTATCATAAGGCGCTCCAGCTCAAGCGAGGCGTCGAGGTCGCAGGCCGCGACGTAGGCCGGCCTGAGGAGCTTCGCCTGTTCGAGCAGCAGCTCTATGTTCCGGTTCGTAGTAAGGGCGCGGACGCTTATGCCGAGGTCCCGGCACACCGAGACGGTCTGGCGGCCTATGCTGCCCGTGGAGCCGAGTATAGCAACGGATTTTACCATAATGCCCTTCTTTCAGGCCAGTGCGGCCGTAAGTATCAGGTAGTAGGCCGGCGAGACAAAGAGCACGCTGTCAAAGCGGTCGAGCACCCCGCCGTGCCCGGGGAATATCACGCCGTAGTCCTTTATGCCGAACTCGCGCTTTATAACGGAAAAGCTCAGGTCGCCTATCTGCCCGAGCGCGCTGCCCACAAGGCCGAAGCTGAGCACAAGCCCCCAGCCGAGGTCGAGGCTTATGCCCCGCCTGACGGCAAGGTGCCAGATAATCATGCCCGCGATGCTGCCGGCAAAGCCGCCGACGGAGCCCTCCACGGTCTTGTTCGGGCTGACATGGGGGCAGAGCTTGTGCCTGCCGAGGGCGCGGCCCGCGAAAAAGGCGCCCGTGTCGGACATGAACGCGCCCACCAGCGGCGCTATCGCAAGCGCCGGGGAGGTGTAGCGCAGCAGCGCGAGGCTCGCGAAGCCCGCGGGCAGCAGCGTGGCGCTGAGTATCCCCGCCGCGAGCGCGGCAAAGCCGAGCTGCCTCTCGCGCCCGTGCGTGACGATGGCTGTGACAAAGGCGTATAGCACGATGGCGAACACGCCCGCAAGCAGCCAGATATGCCCCACATCCAACTCCCGCGTGCCCATTGCGGCGGTCATGGCCGCGGCCAGGACCGGCATGGCCGGGAGCAGCTCCCACTGCTCGCCGCCCACGGCGTGCATGAGCTCATAGCTCGCCACGGCGGCAAGGAGCGCGCACATGGCGCTTGTTGCCCAGGGCGGCGCGGCAAAGAGTATTAAAAGCAGCACGGGTATGCCAACGGCGGCGAAAAGTACGCGCTTTTTCATTTTTTTATCCCTCCGAAGCGCCGGTCGCGCCGGGCATATTCGGCGATGGCGGCGTCTATGTCAGCGCCGGTGAAGTCCGGCCAGAGCACGTCCGTGAATACAAGCTCCGAGTACGCGCTCTCCCACATGAGGAAGTTTGAAAGCCGCTTCTCCCCGCCCGGCCGGATTATCAGGTCGGGGTCGGGTATGCCGGCGGAGTACATATAGCCGGAGAACATGTCCTCGGTGAGCGTAGAGACGCGGCCGGCCCTGTAGTCCTCGGCGAAGCGCAGCGCCGCGCGCACTATCTCGTCCCTGCCGCCATAGTTGAGGCAGACGTTGGCCTGAAAGCCCTCATAGTGCGTGGAGATGTCCGCTGTCTCGTGTATGAGGCCGCGCAGGCTCTCCGGCAGTATGCTCGCGTCGCCGAGAATCTTGAGGCGGATATGATCCCGCTCCATGGTCTCCACGGCCTCGCGCAGATACTTGCCCAAAAGGCCCATGATGGCCTCGACCTCCTCGCGCGGGCGCTTCCAGTTCTCGGTGGAAAAGGCGTACACCGTGAGGTAGTCGATGCCGAGGTCCTTGCAGTATGTAGCTATGCGGCGGAAGGTCTCCGCCCCCGCGGCGTGGCCGGCGGTGCGCGGAAGGCCGCGCCTTTTTGCCCAGCGGCCGTTGCCGTCCAATATTATCGCAATATGGCGGGGGAGGACTTTCGCCCCCTCCCCCGCCATGTCAGATTTAAGAAGCGCCATTATATCTCGAAGAGCTCCTTTTCCTTCTTGTCGGCTATCTTGTCGATTTCCTTTATCCAGTCGTCGGTTATCTTCTGGAAATCCTTCTCGGCTATCTTGACGTCGTCCTCGGTCATCTCGCCGTTCTTCTTCTGGGCCTTGAAGTTGTCCATGGCGTCGCGGCGGATGTTGCGGATGGCGACCTTGGCCTCCTCGGCGTACTTCTTGACCTGCTTCGCGAGCTCCCTGCGGCGCTCCTCGGTGAGCTGCGGGAAAACCAGGCGGATGCAGATGCCGTCGTTCTGCGGGTTGATGCCGAGGTCGCTCGCCAGGATGGCCTTCTCTATGCTCTTGAGCGTACTCTTGTCCCAGGGGGTGATGAGCAGGCTGCGCGGGTCGGGCGTGGAGATAGTGGCGAGCTGCTGTATGGGCGTCGCCGCGCCGTAGTAGTCAACGCTGATCTGGTCGAGCACCGCGGCGTTCGCCCTGCCGGCGCGGACGGCGGCAAGGTTCGTGCTGAGGTTCTCGCTGGTTTTTTTCATCCTCGTTTCAAAAGCTTCATAACCGGTAGCCATTTTCATTCCTCCTGTTTACTTGGTAACTACCGTGCCGATCTTCTCTCCCAGCACGGCGCGGACTATATTTTCGGGGTCCTTGAGCTCAAAAACAATGACGGGGATGGAATTGTCCATCGAAAGGCTGGTGGCGGTCGTGTCCATCACGGCGAGGTGCTGCGCCAGGACCTCGTCATAGGTTATGGCGTCGTACTTCACGGCGCTGTCGTCAAGCCTCGGGTCGGCGCTGTACACGCCGTCGATGTTCTTGGCAAGCAGTATGGCGTCGGCCTCTATCTCCGCGGCGCGGAGCACGGCGGCCGTGTCCGTCGAGAAATAGGGGTTGCCCGTCCCGCCGCCGAAGAGCACCACGCGGCCCTTTGAGAGGTGGCGCATGGCCCGCAGGCGGATGTAGGGCTCGGCTATGGCGCGCATCTCGATGGCGGTCTGCACGCGCACGTCGATGCCGTGCTGCTCCATCACGTCGGCCATGGCGAGGCAGTTCATAACAGTGGCCAGCATACCCATATGGTCGGCGCGCGTGCGCTCTATTTTGCCGGAGCCGTCCTTTACGCCGCGCCAGAAGTTCCCGCCGCCGATAACGATGCCGACCTCCACGCCGAGGGCAAGGCATTTCTTCACCGCTTCGCAGACGGAGCCTATCACGCCGAAGTCAAGGCCGTTCTTTTTCTCCCCGGCGAGGGCCTCGCCGCTTATCTTTATCAGCACGCGCTTATAGACAGGTTTTTTCTCGTCCATATTATACCCCTCCGCAGCTTTCTCTCCCGAGATTGTAATACCTCCCCCGGGGAAATGATAGCCTTTTTTGTAAACTTTTCTACCGGCTGATATTATAGCAAATTTCCCGCCGCTTGTAAATGACAACATCCGCGGCGGCGCGGGTGTATGCTCTTGGCGTGGACATCATTTACGCAGACAGCCTTGTGGCTGTGAACCTAATAGCCGACTACCTGCTGCTCCTTTCGGCCGGGCGCGTGGCCGGCGCTGTGCTGCACAGATGGCGGATGCTTTTGGCCGCGGCGCTCGGCGCGCTGTATGCCCTGGCCTCGGTGGCGCCGAAGTGGGGATTCCTCACCGGTTTTGCCCCCAAAATTGCCCTCGGAGTGGGGATGAGCCTCATTTCCTTCGGCTCCGAGCGCCGGTTCTGGCGCTGCTGCGCGGCCTTCTTCGCGATGAGCGCGCTCTTCGGCGGCGCGGTCTGGGCGCTCTCCACCCTCGGGGGCTATGACGCCGCGCCGGGCGGATATGTTCCCCTCGCCGGGCGGACGCTGGCGCTGTCCTTCGCGGTGTGCTACGCGGCGGTGACGCTCTTCATGCGCAGGGCCGCGCCTAAGGCGCTGAGGCGCACGGCTGAGCTCAGGCTCTCGCTCGGAGCGCGGCAGGTCACGCTGCGCGCGCTCATAGACACGGGCTGCACCCTCGCCGACCCGGCGACGGGCCGTCCGGCCGCCGTATGCGACGCACGCGCTATCGCGCCGCTCTTAGGCGGGCGGGCGCCGGACGGCGATGCCGCCGGGAGCGCCCTCGCGCTCTCGGCCCTGCCGGGGCTTGCCGGGCGAGTGACGCTCCTGCCCTATTCCGCCGTGGGCGGCGGCGGGCTTATCTGCGCGCTGAGGCCGGACAGCGCGGAGCTGGACGGCCGCCGCGTGGACATACTGGCCGCGATCGCGCCCGCCGGGCTCGGGGAATACGACGCCGTCATAGGCGCCGAGATCTGAATGGAGGGATATCGTGAAGCTTGAGCTCTCAGGCATACTCCGCGCTCTGGAGCGGCTGCTCTCGGCCGCGGAGGAGGTACACTACATATCCGGCGAGAGCCTGCCCGCGCCGCTCTCACGCGCCGAGGAGGCCGAGGCCCTTTCCCGGCTCGAGCGGGGCGACGAGGCGGCGCGCGCCGAGCTCATCGAGCACAACCTGCGCCTTGTGGTCTATATAGCGCGGCGCTTTGAAAACAGCGGCGTCGGGCTCGACGACCTGACGGGCATAGGCTCCGTGGGGCTTATCAAGGCGGTGAACACCTTCAAGAGCTCCAAGACCGTAAAGCTTGCGACCTATGCGGCGCGCTGCATAGAAAACGAGATACTCATGTACCTGCGCAAGAGCTCCACGCTGCGCGGCGAGCTGAGCATAGACGAGCCGCTGAACACGGACGGCGACGGCAACGAGCTTCTGCTCTCGGACATACTCGGCACCGAGCCGGACGAGGTCTCCCGCCCGCTCGAGGCGGACGCCGAGCGCGAGCTGCTCATGCGCGCCATAGACACCCTGCCCGAGCGGGAAAGGAGCATAATCCTCCTGCGCTACGGCCTCGGCGGAGGCGCAGAGTACACGCAGAAGGAGGTCGCCGGCCTGCTCGGCATCTCCCAGAGCTACATAAGCCGCCTTGAAAAGCGGATAATAGACCGCCTGCGCGGCGAGCTTATAAAATTAGGCGCGGTATAAGCGCAAAAATCCCCCGGGGACGGGGGATTTTTGACTTTATTTGCCCTCCACCTTAAAGCTGCCCTTTAGCTCAACGGCGCGGTTGAACACCGGGCGTCCGGGGGCGGAGTCTTTGGCGTCGCGGGCGAAGTAGCCCTCGCGCAGGAACTGGAAGTGCGTGCCGGAGGCCTCGTCGGCGAGCATTTTTTCCACCTTGCAGCCGGTCAGCACCTCGAGGCTCGCGGGGTTGAGGCACTCGATGAAGTCCTTGCCGGCGGCGTCGGGCTCGGGATCGGAGAAGAGGTTGGAGTAGAGGCGTATCTCCGCGTCGGCGCAGCAGTTGGCGTCCACCCAGTGGAGCGTCGCGCCCTTGACCTTGCGGCCGTCGGCCGGGTCGCCGCCGCGGCTTTCCGGGTCGTACTCGCAGAGCACCTCGGTGACCTCGCCGTTTTCGTCCGTGACGAAGCCCGCGCAGCGCACAAGGTACGCGCCCTTGAGGCGGCACTCAAGGCCGCACTGCCCGTCCTCGCCGGGGCACAGGCGCTTATACCTGGGGGCGCGGTGCTCCATGAAGTCCTCGCGCTCGATGTAGAGGTTGCGCGAGAAGCTAACCATGCGGGTGCCGGCGGCGGGGTCGTTGGGGTTGTTCTCGACCTCTATGAGCTCGCTCCGGCCCTCGGGGTAGTTCACGATGGTCAGCTTCAGCGGGCGCAGCACAGCCATGGCGCGCCGGGCGTGGGCGTTCAGGTCGTCGCGCAGGCAGCTCTCCAAAAGGGCGTACTCGGCGGTGGAGTTGACCTTGGCCACGCCTACGCGGGTTATGAACTCGCGTATGGCCGCGGGGGTGTAGCCGCGGCGGCGCAGGCCGCAGAGCGTCGGCATACGCGGGTCGTCCCAGCCGGAGACATAGCCCTCCTCCACCAGGCGGCGCAGCTTGCGCTTGCTCATAACGGTGTAGTTTATGCCGAGGCGGGCAAACTCTATCTGCCTCGGCCGGTTCGGGACGGAGACGTTATTCACCACCCAGTCGTAAAGCGGGCGGTGCGCCTCGAACTCGAGCGAGCAGAGCGAGTGCGTTATGCCCTCGAGCGCGTCCTGTATGGGATGCGCGAAGTCGTACATGGGGTATATGCACCACTTATTGCCCTGGCGGTGGTGCTCAAAGTGGCGTATGCGGTAAATTACCGGGTCGCGCATGTTGAAGTTGCCGCTCGCGAGGTCTATCCTGGCGCGCAGGGTGAACTTGTTGTCCGGGAACTCGCCGGCCCTCATGCGGCGGAAGAGGTCGAGGCTCTCCTCTATCGGCCTGTCCCTCCAGGGGCTGCGGGCGGGTGTGTTCACGTCGCCCCGGTACTCGCGGAACTGCTCGGGCGTGAGCTCGCAGACATAGGCGAGGCCCTTTTTTATAAGCTCCTCGGCGTAGCCGTAGGTCTCCTCAAAATAGTCCGAGCCATAGAAGAACCTGTCCCCCCAGTCGAAGCCGAGCCAGTGGATGTCCTCCTTTATGGCGTCCACGTACTCCGTGTCCTCCTTGGCGGGGTTCGTGTCGTCCATGCGGAGGTTGCAGATGCCGCCGAAGCGCTCGGCCGTGCCGAAGTCTATTACGAGCGCCTTGCAGTGGCCTATATGCAGATAGCCGTTGGGCTCGGGCGGGAAGCGGGTGTGCACCTGCCTGCCCTCAAAGCGGCCGCCGGGCGCGGTGTCCTCGGCGACGAACTGCTCTATAAAGTTACGGGAAGTTTCCTCCATAGCGTTCACCCTTTTATTTAAGTTACCGACATATTATAACTTATATTTCTCGGGTTTACAACGTCTATTTTGCGTATTATAATAGCTGTAAATTCAAGCTTACCGGAGGCCTTTATGGACGAGATATTTGACCTCATAATAATAGGTTCGGGACCGGCCGGAGTTTCGGCGGCCTTAACGGCCAGGCACCGAGGCAAAACGGCTCTCATAGTCACCACCGCTCCGGAGGATTCCCCCCTCTGCAAGGCTGAGCACGTGGACAATTACCCCGGCTTCCACAACGCCACGGGCCGCGAGCTGGTTGACGCCTTCGTCAGTCACGCCGAAGCTTCCGGCGTAAAGCTCGTGCGCGGCCGCGCGCTGGCCGTGGCAGATATGGGCGGCGTCTTCGGCGTCAGCGTGGGCAGCGA
>CALWYQ010000155.1 GCA_944385815.1 uncultured Oscillospiraceae bacterium
CAAAGCTCGCCGGGGTGTTCGCAAGCCGGATCTCGTCGAGGCGCAGGCCCGCGGCTATCTTGGCCGAGACGCGGGCTATCGGATAGCCCGTGGCCTTGCTCGCGAGGGCCGAGGAGCGGCTCACGCGGGGGTTTACCTCTATAAGGAAGTAGTTGAAGCTCTCCGGGTCGAGCGCGAACTGCACGTTGCAGCCGCCCTCCACGCCGAGGGCGCGGATTATCTTCAGCGCGCTGTCGCGCAGCATCTGGTACTCGCGGTTCGTCAGCGTCTGGCTCGGCGCCACGACTATGCTGTCGCCCGTGTGTATGCCGACGGGGTCGATGTTCTCCATGTTGCAGACGGCGATGGCCGTGTCCGCCGCGTCGCGCATGACCTCGTACTCTATCTCCTTGTAGCCGCGGATGCTCTTTTCGACCAGCACCTGGTGCACCGGGGAAACGGCGAGAGCGTGCTTGGCGAGCTCGCGCAGCTCCGCCTCGTCGTCCGCGAAGCCGCCGCCCGTGCCGCCGAGCGTGAAGGCCGGGCGCAGCACCACTGGATAGCCAATGTCCGCCGCCGCCTTTACGCAGCCCTCTATGGTCTCCGCCGTCTCGCTGGGCAGGACGGGCTCGCCCAGGCTCTCGCAGAGCTCCTTGAACTTTTCGCGGTCCTCGGCGAGCTCTATGCTCTCCACCTTCGTGCCCAGGACCTCCACCCTGCACTCGGCGAGGACGCCGGCGCGCTGAAGCTCAACGGCGAGGTTCAGCCCCGTCTGCCCGCCTATGCCGGGGACTATGGCGTCCGGGCGCTCGTAGCGGATTATGCGCGCGACGTATTCCGCCGTCAGCGGCTCCATATAGACCTTGTCCGCCACGGTGGTGTCCGTCATGATTGTCGCGGGGTTGGAGTTCGCGAGCACGACCTCGTAGCCCTCCTCGCGCAGGGCGAGGCAGGCCTGGGTGCCGGCGTAGTCGAACTCGGCGGCCTGGCCTATGATTATGGGGCCGGAGCCTATGACCAGTATCTTGTGTATATCGGTTCTCTTGGGCATTTCAGTTGGCCTCCTTAGCGCCGAGCATGGCGACAAAACGGTCGAAGAGCCGCGCGCTGTCCTGCGGGCCGGGCTTGCTCTCCGGGTGGTACTGGACGGAGAAGATGCTCCCGTCCGTGCTCCTCATGCCCTCGACGGTGTTGTCAAGCAGGTTTATGTGCGTAATCTCAAGCCCCGTGCCGGCGATGGAGCCCGGGTCCACGGCATAGCTGTGGTTCTGGCTGGTCATCTCGATGAGCCCGGTGGACAGCTCGCGCACGGGGTGGTTGCCGCCTCGGTGCCCGAACTTGAGCTTGTAGGTCCTGGCCCCGTGGGCAAGGGCCAGCACCTGGTGCCCGAGGCAGATGCCCATGATGGGATAGCGGCCTATAAGGGCGCGCACGGTCTCCACCACCCCGGGCACGTCCGTCGGGTCGCCGGGGCCGTTGGAGAGCAGTATGCCGTCCGGGCGCATGAAGTCTATCTCCTCCGCCGTGGTGTTGTAGGGCACCACCGTGACGTTGCAGCCGCGGGCGTTGAGGGCCTTTACCATGCCTAACTTTATGCCGCAGTCGAGCGCCACCACCGTGAAGCGGTGGTTGGAGGTGCGCGAGTACCAGCGCTTTTTGCAGCTCACCCGGCTGACCTGGTCGTGCCTGAGCTCCGTCGCCGCGAGCCTCTCGAGCGCGGCCTCCCTGGGCAGCGCCGCGTCGCACAAAAGCCCCTTCTGGCTGCCCTCGGAGCGTATCTCGCGCGTCAGGCGGCGGGTATCTATGCCCGAGAGCCCGGGTATGCCGTACTCCTGCATCAGCTCCGCAAGCGTCTTGGTATAGCGGAAGTTGGAGGGGTTGTCGTTGTAGTCGCGGACTATAAGCGCGCCTATGGTCGGCGTCTTGGTCTCATAGTCCTCGTCGGTGATGCCGTAGTTGCCTATGATTGGGTAGGTCATGCACACGGCCTGGTCCGTGTACGACGGGTCGGAGACTATCTCCTGATATCCGGCCATGGAGGTGTTGAACACCACCTCGCACACCGTCTCGATGTCCGCGCCGAAGCCCTCGCCGTAAAATTCGCTGCCGCCGGCCAGAACCAGCTTCCTTGCCTTTACGCTTTCCATACTATCCTCCCGGAACAAACTGTCATTTTGCACTTGCCTTTTACCCTCATGCCCGCGAAGGGCGTCGCCCGGCCCATGGAGGCAAACTCCGCCGGGTCTATGGTATATTCCTCTTCCGTATCAAAAACGGCCAAATCCGCCGTCCCTCCGGCCTTTATCTCCCCGCCGGGGAGATAAAACCGCCGCGCCGGGTTGACGCTCATCAGCCCGGCGAGCCGCTCGAGCGTGATGATCCCCGTCTCGACAAGGCCCGTGTACAGCGCCGCGAAGGCGCACTCGAGGCCGGTGACGCCCATGGCCGAACCCTCTAACCCGCGGGACTTCTCCTCCGCCGAGTGCGGCGCGTGGTCGGTGGCTATCATGTCCACCGTCCCGTCCAAAAGCCCCTCGATAAGCGCAGCGCGGTCGGCCTTTTCGCGCAGGGGCGGGTTCATCTTGAAGCGGCCGTCCTCGCGCAGGTCGTCCTCGGTGAGCAGCAGGTAGTGCGGCGCGGTCTCGCAGCTCACGTCCGCGCCGCGCTCCTTCGCCGCGCGTATGAGGGCTACGGACTCCTTTGTGGAGACGTGGCATATGTGCAGGGCGCAGCCCGTCTCCTCCGCGAGGCGCAGGTCGCGCTCCACCTCGCGCCACTCGCTCTCGGAGCTTATGCCCCGGTGCCCGTGGGCCCGGGCGTAGGCCCCGTCGTGGATGTATCCGCCGTTTAAAAGCGCGTCCACCTCGCAGTGCGCGGCCAGCAGGTTCCCCGTAGCGGCGCACTCGGCCATGCAGCGGCGCATCATGTCCCCGGACTGCACGCCCCGGCCGTCGTCGGAGAAGGCCACGGCAAGCCCGTGCATCCCGCGTATGTCCGCCATTTCGCGCCCGCGCTCGCCCACGGTCAGCGCGCCGTAGGGGTAAACCGGGATAAGCGCCTCGCGCGCAATTATCTCCAACTCCTCGCCGAGGCGCTCTGGCGAATCCGGCACGGGGTTCAGGTTCGGCATCGCGCAGACGGCGGTATAGCCGCCCCGCGCGGCCGCTGCCGTGCCCGTCGCGACGGTCTCCTTATAAGAAAATCCCGGCTCTCGAAGATGGACGTGCACATCAACAAGACCGGGAAGAATACGGCAGTTATTAAAAGCAAAAACAGGAACCCCGCTCTCGGGAACGATACCGGGCTCCACTCGGGAAATATTTTCCCCCTCAACCTCCACGTCGGAGGGAACAAAACGCCCGTCAAGGAACACTTCGCAGCCCTTAATGACGAACCTTTCCAACGCGAAACCTCCTCTCAGGCGTACATAAGGCCCGCAGTCGCGGGCCGCATTTCGGGGTATTATATCAGCTTGCCGGCAAGCTGTCAAGAGGGGCGCGGGGACATTTTTCGCCCCGCGCCCCGTCCTTATTTTTTAAGCTCCGGTATGTCTATGGCCTCCGGGTCGTCCGGGCTCTCTACAAGCTCCCACATGTCGCCGTTGCTCTCGAGGTCGCCTATGACGGCGAGGGGCTGCTTCATATAGCGCGCGTGCCCGCTGGCCGCGACGGTGCCGTCGGGGAGGATGATCTCGCCCTCCCCCTCGAAAATCAGGCGGGTGTTGCGGACTATGCGGCCGGTGACTATGAGCGGCGTCTCATAGGGTACGGGGTGCTTATAGCGTATGCTGATGTCCCCCGTGACGCCCCAGGCGTCCGGCTCCGTGATGTTTATCGCCCGGCCCATGGTCTCGTCGAGCATGGCGCAGATTACGCCGCCGTGGACGCGGCCGGGGTAGCTCTGGTGCTTGAAGCCGCAGTTGAAAAGCCCGGCGAGCGTGCCGTCCTCCAACTCATAAAAGCGCCCCTGCAGGCCCCAGTCGTTGCGCAGCCCGCACACGAAGCAGTTGCCGGAGTTGTTGTGTTTGCGTATGACCCTTTTCAGCATTTCATGCTCCAATCCTTATAAACCAAAAATACCCAGCACCCCGCCGAAGGCGCTCTGCACCGTGGCTATGATTTTGGCGAGGTCGTAGCTGGCGAAAACCGTGTCCGCAATGCGCACAAGGTCCGCGTCCATAACCAGGCCCAGCACGAAGAGCACCGCGCCCAGCGCAAGGCCGGCGACGACCACCAGGCGCATGATTTTCCATAGGGTTTTCATTTGCGCACCTCCCCGCGGCACCACGCGTCCGAGCGCGCGAAAAGCCCGCCGTACAGCCCCGCCACGCAGCGGATGAAGAACCAGACGGCAAACATGATAAGGCCAAGGCCCAGCGCCGCAGTAAACAGCCCGGAGCCCACGCAAAGCATTATGTCGGACGCGACGCCCATGCCGAGGAAGGCGAAGGATATCGCCATAACGCCGGCAAAGCCCAGCGACGCGCCCGCCGCAAGCGCGGCCAGCGCAATTGCCGTCAGCACCAGCGCGGCGGGTATGCCCGCGATGATGAACAGCAGCACGCAGAGGAACACCCTGCCGCC